>NZ_JBELKF010000185.1:0-3666 GCF_042089775.1 Palleronia sp. | reverse complement strand
TGAATGATAGACTGGCTTTCGCCAACTGCCGCACTTGTGCCATTTCCGGAAGAGGAACTTCAAGGCGACAGAACACTCCTCACGCCGTTGTCACTTTGGGATACAGGAAGACGCGGGCGCCGATTTCAACGCGTTCGTACAGATCCTTCACATGTTCATTCGTCAACCGCGCGCATCCATTCGACACGGCAGACCCAATTGTCTCCGGGGCGTTCGTTCCATGAATGCGAAGATAGGTATCGCGTCCCTCGGCATCGTAGAGATAGAGCGCGCGGGCCCCGAGCGGGTTGTTTGGCCCGCCTTTCAGTCCATCCTTGTACTTTGCGTATTTGCGTGGCTCGCGCCGGATCATGGCGTTCGTTGGCCGCCACCATGGTCATTTGGCCTTGCGCGCTACCGTGAACTCTCCGGGTTCGTACAAACCTTTGCGCCCTACCCCGACCCCGTAGCGGATCGCCATCCCGTCCTCGAGCATGAAATAAAGGAAAAAATCGTCGGGAACGACGTGGACATCGCCTTTAACCCAGTCACCACGACGGGTGTTTACCAATTGTGGTTCGAACCGTTCGGGCAATTTGACTTTGTGGGCCCAGGCAGTTGTGGGCAGAAAGCAACCCATCGCTCCGGCACAAATCAATTCTCGTCTCGTGAAATTCTGCATGGCGCGATCTCCTCGGACCCATGAAAATTCAGTGCGCGTCAGGGGCAAAGAAAAGAAGCCGTGAACCGGGGCAAACGACGCGCCTTTGTTGCCTTGAAACTACGAAAATTCGTGCTTTTGGAACTCTCCAGCGCTGGAATGTTGTTGTTTTACAGAGAACTGCAAGGAGGTGACTGGAAATGCACTACTCACGATTCTTTATGATGATCGGAACATCGACCGTGGTCATGTTCGTTCTGATGTACCTGAACACCTATCTTTGGGGCCATATCTTCTTTTCGGAGACACGCCTTTACATGGCCATCCTGATGGGGGCGACCATGGCCGTGATCATGTTGGCGTACATGTTGTCCATGTATCAGAACACCAAAGCCAACATCGCGATTTTCGTTGGCGCAATAGTCCTTTTCGCGGCGAGCCTCTGGCTGGTTCGCGGGCAATTCACGGTGCAGGACAGGTCCTACATGCGCGCCATGATCCCGCACCACTCGATCGCCATCATGACGTCGACTCGTGCCGAGATCACCGACCCGCGCGTCCGGGGGCTCGCAGACGACATTATCTATGCGCAGGACAAGGAAATCGCCGAAATGCGCTACCTTATTGCTGACTTTGGAGCAAACGGCGAAGCATCGGCCACGCGAAGCGAAACGCCGGCGCAGGTTGTGGATGCGCAACAGGCGCTTCAAACGGAGGTCGTGTCGAAGGTCGATCCTGAGTTTCTGACGGAAGACGAAATCGCTGCGGTGTTCCCGAATGGCGGAAATTGCCGCTTTGCTTACACCTCGGACAGTCCGGCTGTACTGGTGACTGGTGAAACCGGCGAAGGGTCTGCCGCCGCAATGAAGATCAGCGGTGATCTGGTGCGCCTGAATGCGCAGGGCGAAAATGCATTTTCTGAAGGCCCGCTGTCGGCCGAGATCGCAGAGACGAACGGTGACCTGACCGATCTGATCGTCAGCGCGGGAACCGACTACGAAGCCGGGTTCCGTGGTCAACTTACGTGCAGCGGATAAGGAGGAAAGGACATGCCCCGCGACACAGACAGTAAATCCGCGCAGCTTTATCGCATGGTCATGCCGGGCCATGTCTGCCCCTACGGTCTGAAATCGAAAGACCTGCTGGAGCGGCAAGGCTTCGAGGTGGAAGACCATCCGCTTGACACCCGTGAAGACACCGATGCTTTCATGGAGAAGCACGGGGTCGAGACGACGCCGCAGACTTTCATCGGGGACGAACGGATCGGCGGTTACGATGATCTCAGGGTGTTTTTCGACATTGACCCACCCGAGGAAGAGCAAAGCGACACGACCTACCAGCCGGTCATCGCGATCTTTTCCGTTGCCGCGCTGTTGGCATTGGGCCTGTCTTGGCACCAGTACGGGTCGGTCCTTACCTTGCGGGGGTTCGAATGGTTCATTTCGCTGTCCATGACCATTCTCGCGATCCAGAAATTGCAGGATGTCGAAGGGTTTTCGACGATGTTCCTCAACTACGATCTGCTGGCGCGCAAATGGGTGCGATACGGCAAGGTCTACCCGTTCGGCGAAGCGTTGGCAGGTGTCCTGATGACTGCCGGCGCGCTGCTGTGGCTCTCGGCGCCTGTCGCCCTGTTTATCGGCACGGTCGGCGCTGTCAGCGTGTTCAAGGCTGTTTATATCGACAAGAGAGAGCTGAAATGCGCCTGCGTCGGCGGTGACAGTTCCGTCCCGCTGGGGTTCATTTCGCTGACGGAAAACCTGATGATGATCTTCATGGGTATCTGGATGCCGGTCCGCGCGATCTGGTTCTGAGGTACAGCCCCTTCTTGCCTGTCACTTGGCCAACCGCTCCGGCGACAGATCCTCGATGATGGGGCAGTCGGGCCGGTGATCCCCGGCACATTTTTCCACCAGTTCGGCGAGCGTCGCGCGCATGGATTGCAGTTTCGCGATCTTTTCCTCGATCTGGCGCAGATGGTCTTCCGCAACCGCCTTCACTTGCATGCTTTCGCGCTTTTCATCCTCGTAGAGCGACAGGAGCGTCCTGCAATCTTCGATGGTGAACCCCAAGGCCCGTGCGCGACCCAGAAACGCCAGCTTGTGAATGTGGCTCTCGGTGAACGCGCGGTAGCCGTTCTCGCTACGGTTCGGGCGGATCAGCCCGATGTCCTCGTAGTAGCGGATTGTTTTTGGGGGCACACCCGATTGTCGGGCAACGTCTCCGATGTTCATGTCGAACCTCCGTTATTCTGCTGGAGCAGGAGTGGCGGCTGCCAGCTCTGCCGGGATTGCGCGCTGCTCGTCCATCGCAGGCGCGATGCGCCGCAGCCGCAGGGCATTGGTCAGGACAAACACCGAGGACAACGCCATCGCACCCGCCGCAAGGATTGGTGACAGGAGCAACCCAAAGGCGGGATAAAGCACCCCGGCAGCGACCGGAATAAGTGCCACGTTGTAGGCAAAGGCCCAGAACAGGTTCTGCCGGATGTTGCGCATGGTCCGCCGCGATACTTCGAAGGCGTTCACCACGCCGCGCAAATCGCCCGACATCAGGACGACATCCGCAGATTCGATGGCCACATCGGTGCCGGTTCCAATGGCGATGCCCACATCGGCATGCGCCAGCGCCGGGGCGTCGTTGATCCCGTCGCCGACAAAGGCGATGCGCTTGTTCCCTTGGCGCAAACTGTCGAGCGCCGCAACCTTGCCGTCCGGCAGGACGCCGGCGATGACGTGGTCGATACCGGTTTCGCGGGCGATGGCTTCGGCGGTTTCGCGTTTGTCGCCGGTGATCATCGCAACCGCAAGACCCTTTTCGTGCAGCGCTGCGATGGCTGCGCGGCTTGCCGGTTTGACCGGATCGGCCACGCCGATCACGGCGGCGACACGCCCATCTATGGCAGCGTAAAGCGCCGTGCGACCCTTGCTTGCGATCTTCGTTTCCTCTGGAGCCAATGCCGAGACGTCAATGCCTTCGCGCGCCATGTAGCGGTCGGCCCCAACCAACACCTCCACGTCTTCGAC
>NZ_JBELKF010000057.1:0-22176 GCF_042089775.1 Palleronia sp. | reverse complement strand
ACGCGTTATGACCGAAGCCCAAAAGTCTTCCTCTCGGCCATCGCCCTCGCCGCTATCGTCATCTTCTGGTTATGAGTCCAGAGCCTACGGCTCCCCCACCCGGCATCAGGCGACGCCAACGATACAGCTGGTTCAGAGCAACGCCATTCCGGCGCGCGACGACCGAGATGCTGGAGCCGTCCTCCAGGGTCTCCTCGACGATCCGCATCTTCCCGGCAGCAGGCCAGCGGCGCCGACGGCCGCCATCGCGGATCATCTCGTCGTCAGACATAGGCATGTGCTTAGGCATATGCCCAAGCCTCCATGACTACGCCCGAGTGTCCGGGCGAAACGGGGGCCGGTTCAGATGGTGGTGGCGCCGGAGGCGTCGTTGGCCAATGGCGTCTCCCCTGTCTACGTTGTGTGTTTAGCCGTCTGAGAAAAGACTGCGTGGCGGCTTCCATGTCACTCAGGAGACACTGGATATCCGTAAGTTTAGCGGTTCCATCTCGGGCGTGCAGTGGATGAAAAGGGCAAGAGACCATCGCCCGTGACAGTGCACTTGCTGGGCTCGAGTGGTCGAAGCTCCCGACTACAGGCTCGACACTTAATCATCCGTCAGCCAGTTGATCGCTCCTCACGTCAACCGAGCCGACAACAACTTACGCCTCCGCTATACCTAGCAGATGAGCTTCGGTCGCCAAGAGCAATCGCAGTGCCTTCAATGCCTGATACGGCTGGTTGGAGGCGATGGCATTCCGCACATCAGACAGAACCTGATGGCTTGTGGCGTCCCTGAAGGCGCTTGATAGCTCGGCAACCCCATTGAGAAGATCAGGAGCCACGTCGGACAAGTCACGATCACCAGAAAGGGCCAGCTGGGCGATATAGCAAAGCCGCCGGACCGGAGTGGTCGCTTCATCAGGATGAATGGCGTCCTTCAGGCGAAGGATGTGAGCCCCCGGCGTCATGATATTCAGTCGACCGCGGCGAGCACCGTTTTCGATCACGGCGCCGTTGATGAGCACGCGCTCGTTCGGCGCGAGCTTTAGGACGAGGCCACTCATTCCGAGCTACCCTGTTGGCGCAGCCCAGCCATGACGGTCGTGTTAATGTCGATCAGCACACTGATCTCTGCCTCTCCGCGCAGGATCTTGCTCGTATATTGGTTGGTGAATTCTGCGAGAGACAGCAAACTTGCACGCAAATCGCGCGGCAGTTCGTTTTGATCGCTGACGAGATCGGTGGCGAGGAGCGTCCAGAGGCGACGGTTCAGGTTCGCGGAGGCGGTTTTCTCGGAGAATGTTACCGCTTTCCTCATGGCGGACGTGATCCGCGCAAAGGCGTCGTATTCTTCGGATCGCGGGGTGCGGATGGCACGGGTCGACGCGCCATAGGCGTCGCGAGCAAGGAGTGCAGCGTTCACGTCGAGTCCTTTCAAGACATGCGTGGGAAAAGACTGCTCGGAAGCAGTTGGAGGGCGCCGTTCGGGCGCCCTCCACGGTTGCTATCAGCGGAACAGCGACATGACGGCGCCCGGCGCCTGGTTGGCGATCGACAGCGACTGGATGCCCAGCTGCTGCTGCGTCTGCAGCGCCTTGAGGCGAGCCGAAGCCTCTTCCATGTCGGCGTCGACCATCGAACCGATACCAGCCTTCAGGTTGTCGGTCAGCTTGCCGACGAAGTTGTTCTGGGTCTCGATCCGGTTCTGCGAGGTACCGAACTGCGCCGCGGCGTCGACCGACGTCTTGATCAGGTCGTCGATTGCGGCGAGAGCCTTTTCGCTGCCGGCGTCGGTCGTGACGTCGATTTTGGACATCTCGGCGAGGCCACCGCCGACCGTCGCGCCGGCTGCCGTGAAGGCGGCGATTCCGACGGTAAGACCATCTCCGTCAGCAGCAAAGTCCAGCACGAGGCCGGTGTTTCCATCCGCGTCGGATGTACCTACAGCAGCCGTGAGGCTCACGGCGCCGCTTCCGTTGATCTGGGCGGCAAGCGCTGCCACGACGTCCTTGGCGGTGTCGCCATCCCGAGCGACGTAGTTGTACTGACCGGCCACCGGAGGTTCGGCGCCCGCACCAGAACCGGCCGTGGCATTTCCCGCAGGGACCGTAAACGAAATGCGGTAGCCAATGCCAGCAGCCACAGTCCCGTCGGCGATCGTGAAGGTCGACAACGTAGTGGACGTGGTGCCATTGATTGCACCGGCTGTACCGGTAATGTAGTTGCCGGTAGTAGCCGCGGTGGTGCCCATTTTCTGCTGCTGGGTACCGAGGTCGGCCTTCTTGACGTCGATGTAGCTCGGGTCCACGGAGCCGTCGGCAGTGCGGTCAAGCGACGACAGGATGTTCATCGTGCCGGAGCCGGCCGTCAGCGAGTTGTTCTTCAGCAGGTTCACGCCGTTGAACTGCGCGGCGCCAACCACCGAGGAAACCTGCTCTTTCAGCGCCGAAATGTCGGCCTGGATCTTGGTCCGGTCATCCGCGTTCGACGTGCTTTGCGACTGGACGATCTTTTCCTTCATCTGCTTCAGCAGATCGGTCGTGGTTTCGGACGCATCGCGCGCAACGGCGACCGTGGATTCACCGACCGAAAGACCTTCGGAGATCTGCTTGAAGGCGCCGACGTCGGCTTCCATCGTCTTGGAGATCGCCCAGGTCGCGGCGTTGTCCGTGGCGGTGCCGACCTTCTTGCCGGTCGAGATCTGCTCCTGAACGGTGCCGAGGTCGTTGTTGATCGACTTGAGGGTCTGAAGCGCGACCATCGCGCCGTTGTTGGTCAGAATGCTGGTCATAGTTTTTCCTCTGTGATCGGGTCGCGTTATGCGCCCGCCAGTTCGCCCGTAGGGCTGTAGGTTTGGCCATTCTGACCCGGTCGCCTTCGGGGCGATGCGTCTGTTTTCGACATCCACAACCTGCGACAAAACTTCTAACGGAAGCCTAACTTCGGCGGGGCCAGAGCACGGCGGCTTCCTGGTTTTCGGCAAAAGTTTTCGCTTAATTACCGATACGTACGCAGGTTCCACCGGCTGCGGCGGCGTCGCTTGCGTCATGCGTGACAAGCACAACGGGCAGCGCAAGCTGGCGTGCGACGCGAAACACCATGTCGCGCGTGCGCGTCCTGCGTTCGGCGTCCAGCCGCGAGAACGGCTCGTCCAGGAGCAACGCCTCGGGCTCTGCCAGAAGCGTGCGCATCAACGCGATCCGCGCGCGCTGCCCGCCCGAAAGCGTCGCGGGATCGCGCGGCCCATAACCGGCGAGGCCTATCTCGGACAACGCGTGGTCGATCCGCGCCTTGCGGTCGGCAGGCCGCCCGCGCGGAAGGCCGAAGGCGAGGTTGCCGGCGACGGAAAGGTGCGGGAACAACAGGTCGTCCTGAAAGAGGATGCCGATCCGCCGACGCTCTGTCGGCAGGTTTGTGACGTCACGCCCGTTCAGAAGGATGCGGCCTTCGGCCCGGAACGCGGGGGGCAGCGTGCCGGTCAGGTAGGCGAGCAAGGTGGACTTGCCCGATCCCGAGGGGCCCATGACCGTCAGAACCTCTCCCGGCGGGACAGAGGCGTCGAGTGACAGCAGCGTCTCGCCCTCCAGCGCTAATCGGGCATGTTCGATCCGCAGGCCTTTAGCCATGCAGGCCCCTCCGGTTGCTATAGACAAGAGCTGGCAGGCCGAGGGCGAGCGCAAAGGGCATCAGCGCGGCGGCGGTCTGCGCGAGGGCGAAGGCGCCGATAACGCGGCGATCTCCGCCCGAGGACAGCGCGACGGCCTCGGTGGTGAGGGTGGCGACCCGGCCGCCGCCGATCAGCAGCGTGGGAAGGTAAAGGCCGACGCTGACCGCCACCCCGATGGCCAGCGCCGTCAAGACCGGGCCGAGAAGCATGGGCAGCCGCACCGCAAGGAGCACCCGCAGCGGCGATGCGCCAAGCCCCGCGGCAATGATCGCGTTCCGCCTGTCCCAAGCGCGCCACGGATCGCCGAGCGACAGAAAGACATAAGGCACCACGAAGACGAGATGCGCGGCGATCACCGGCAGCCGCCCCGTGTCTGCCTTGATCAACAAGAGAAACGTCTGGAGCCCCGGCAGAAAGGCCGTTTGCGGCACGAGAAGGGGCAGATACAGCAGCAAGGTCGCACGCCGGGTCATTCCGCGGCCGAATCGATGTTCAGCCTCTAGGCAGCCGATAGTCAGCACAAGCGCCGTTGATGCCGCGATGCCGGCGATCAAGAAGGTGTCGCCCGCCGCTTCGGCGATGCCGGGGGTATGGCGGCTCCAAGTCCGCATGATCACGCCCGCCGGCGCGAGATCCGGCCACCGCCAGCGCCCGGCCAAGGACCAGAGCGCCAGAAGCGCAAGGCCCAGAAGCACCGCCGCCGCACTGGGCGCCGCAAGCGGCAGTCCCGCAGCACGCAGGAGGGGGTCACCGTGGGATCGGCGCCCGCCTTCCGCCCAACGCCTCCCCTGCCGGGCCGCGATCCTTTCACCCGCGTTCCACAGGAGAAAGACGGTCGCGACGAGGAGCGCCTGCCAGATGGCGCCTGCGGCTGCGGTAAGCCGCGCCGAAAGCTCGGGCGCACCCATCCAATTCACGATCTGCACGGACAGCGTCGCAGGCGTCGTCGGTCCGAGGATCAGTGCGACATCCACGACAGACATCGAGTAGCCCAGGACGACATACACCGGCAGACGGATTTGGGCGTAGACGCTGGGAAACACCGTCTTCATCCAACCTGTCACCCGCCCGTATCCAAGACTGCGCGCAACCAGCATCGACGCCCCACCCTGTGCCTGCGGAAGCGCCGCCAGCGTCATCAGCAGGAGGAATGGAACCTCCTTGACGATCAGTCCAGCCGTCATCGTCAGCCCCCAAGGATCGCCGACGATGAAGAGGTCGGGCGGACGCTCCCACCCCGCCAGCGGCGCAACGAGGCGCATGAGCCAGCCCGACGGCGCCACGAGAAACGCAAGGCCGAAGGCCGCCGCCGCATGCGGCACCGAAAGCAGAGGCGAGAGCGCCCGCTCGACCCAGGCGAAGGCGCGCGTCCCCGACCAGCCCGCCACAATCAGCGTGACAATGCCAAGTGAACCGGCCGTGGCCATGATGCCCGTCGTCACCGACAGGCGCGATGCCTCTGCAAGGCCCGGCCACGCCAGAAGCTGACGAACAGCCGTCAGCGAGGGGCCATGGAAGCCCGCGGCAGGAAGGTGACCGAAAGCCGGGAGAAGCGCTCCCAGCAAACCTGCCGCCACCGGTCCCAGCATCGCCCCGAGCGTCAGGACGGGCAGAAACCTCAGCATCGGGCGCGCATATGCGGACTCACTCGGCGCCGTAGCGCTCGATCCACTCCGCCTCGACAGCCTGCGACCAGCTCGCGTCGGGCTCGGGCAGTGCCTCACCCAGATCCACCGGGCCAAGCGTCGCCACGCCAAGGTCGAGTTCGGCGAAAGCCTGTGCCTGCGCTTCGCTCAATTTGTCCATGTCGAGCACAGTGCCGTAGCCCAGCACATCAGGGTCCTGCGCATGAAGCTGGACCTCGGGATCGAGCAGTTCGTTCGCCACGACCATCGCCCCCGCCTCGGCGTCGGAGTTGTAGGGAATCGCAACGAAGCTGACGTTCCCGATCGTGCCATTCTCAGGAACAAAGGTGCGGACACTTTCCGGCAACTGAAGGTTTGCGATAGCGGTCGACGCCTCGGAGGGCGAAAGCGACGGGGCAATGTCGATCTCTTCGTCCGTGATGAGCTGGAACTGCGCCGGGCCGCTGGACGGATAGGCCGCGCCACCCCGCCACAGGTTCGGGGTCAGCTCTTCCAGATAGTCCCAAAGCGGCTGTGTGACCGCTTCGAAATCATGCTCCTCGACGGGATCCTGAAGAACCGACGGGTCATCGACAAGACTGACGAGAGCCTGCTTCAGGAACGTCGTGCCCAAGAAGTCGGGGGGTTGCGGAAAGGTAAATCGACCGGGATTTTCGGCGGCCCAGTCCTGCAGCGCCTTCATGCTGTCCAACGGCTCCGCGTCATCACTGTCGTACATGAAGACGAACTGGGCCTTGGCCCACGGGCTCTCCAACCCTTCGACCGACGTACCGAAATCCGCGGTGACGACCCCTTCTTCAGACACGAGGTCATAGTTCGGCAACTGAGTTGCGAAGGGGCCGAACAGGAGCCCGGCGTCTTTCATGGTCGTGAAGTTGGCCCCGTTGATCCAGATGAGATCCACTGCCCCTCCGGTATCGGTTCCGGCCTGTTTTTCGCTGAGCACGCGTGTGACGGCATCCGCCGTGTCTGTCAGCTTCACGTGTTCAAGCGTGACGCCGTACTCCTCCGCTACCCGGTCGCCCAACCAGTCGATGAAGCCGTTCGTCGCGGTCGAGCCACCCCATGCGTACCAATAGACGGTCTGGTCGCGGGCCTCCTCAAGAACTGCATCCCAATTCGACGGATCGGGTGCCGCAAGGGACGCGGTCGGCAGCACGGCTACGAGGAGGGACAGCAGACGCATGAGGGACCCTTTCAGTGCGGAAACAGGCGCCGCGCAGCGATGATCCGCAGAACGGCAGTGATGAAGCAGAGCGCGGCGAAGATGTAGGACAGCGGTGCAAAAAGGCCCGGCAAAATGCACAGGAGGACGAAGAAGATGATTGTCTCGGTGCCTTCCAGAAGCCCGTTCGAGAAGTAAAGCGTCTTTTCGCCCCGCGCATCACTCTTCATCCCGTGCTTCTCGGCGAGTATTGCGTAGCCGAGAAAGCTCGCCCCGTTGGCGTAGAAGCTTGTCAGCAGGACGGCGGCGGCAAGGGCGTTATCCACCGGAGCATGCACCGCAAAGGCCAAGGGAAAGGCGCCGTAGAAGAAAAAGTCCGCGGTGATATCGAGATAGCCGCCGAAATCGGTCTTGCGCGTCGCCCTTGCGACGGCCCCGTCGAGGCCGTCTGCAAGGCGTGAAACGAGCAAAAGCACCAGCGCGACGACGAACGCTCCGGACACCACGGCTGCGGCGCTGCACAACCCGATGCCCAGCCCAACAAGAGTTACGGCGTCCGCGGCAATGCGATGCCGCGCAAGCCATCGGCCTGCGCGGTTGAGCGGCGGGTCGATGAGACGGCGAGCGGCGGGATCAAGCACGGAGCCTCCGGGACGACTTCCCGATTGATCCTACATTGCCCAACCGGGCGCAATCGAGGCTGCCGGCTTCGGCCCCAAAGAACCGTCGCTCAGGCGCGCCGTTCGAAGCCGCCGCCGCTTTGCCCCAAGGACATGCTGCGCCCATCGGAGCCGTATGTCGTAAAGGGCTTCGCTGCGAGGATGAACGTGATCTTTTCGCGGGCAGCCTGCGCCCCTTTTAGCGCCGCAGCCAAGAGCTCAGCATTCCGCTTGGCGCGGCTCTGGACGGCGCGAACGTCGTCTGCGTCAGGCGTCTCAGTCTCCAGCTTCGCCGCCAGAACTTCCTTTCGTTCCGCAAGCGCAATCGCCGCCGCAAGATCCCCGCTCAGCAACGCTTTTCGCTCCGTATCGAGCAGGTCAATCAGCTTCTTGGATGCCCGCGACATCGGCCTTCTCCATCATCGTGCGCATGATTTGTTCGCTTAGCCCAAGGCCACCCGCCTGGACCATCTTTTCCGCGTATTGCTCTCGAAGAAGCGAAGAGAACTGTTCTTCGCCGCTGCCACCGCCGAACGCACCGCCGAGCGCTCCGATGCCAGCGCCTTTCAGCATCTCGGTAAGGAACGTCGTTTCAAGCCGTTCGGCCGTGCGCCGTATCTCGACCTGCCGCGGCACCACCGCACCGATTGGTTCGACCTGCATCTCGTCACCTCCGTTGACCTCCTGATCCGCGATTCCCGTAAAGAATTGGTAAGTATTGCCGCGCAGAGTGCCGCCATGGATGCGATTCACCTCATACTCGGCCAAAACGGCCGCCCCGGCCGAGCGGACGCCCCCCCACAACCGGCTGCAGCCGATTTCGGCGCCGCCTTCTCCCGCGCGCTCGCTGCCTTAGAGGGCAAGCACGCGGACGACGTGATCGACGACACTACGGAAGCGCCGATTGAACCGGAAGTGCCGGAAGAGGGCGAGGCCGCCCCGGAAGAGGCGACTTTAGAAGACGTGCCCGCTGAGGAACTGGAACTCGGCTTGGCCACCGCCCCCGAATCCGTGGCGGAAGAGGTTCTTCCCCTTCCGCTGGGCGAGGTGCCGGCAACGTCAGCACCCGCGGATGGCTCTGCGGAACGCGAAGTGACACCGCAATTTTCGACGCCTGCTGCACGCACGGTTTCGCAACCCGCCACACAGGCCCCCTATCCCTTCGCGCAGACAGTCGCATTGGCCCGCAGCGAACAGCAGGTTCCGCCTCGATTCGCGGAAGCGCCGGCAGTTGAGGCACCGATCAATCCCGACGCACCCCAGCAGCTGGCTGCCCAGCCCGAGGTCGTGCGCTCTTTGGCAAATAGCTTTTCCTTTCCGCCTAAATTAGTCGGAACCCTCCACCCGGGCGAGGCCGTGCAAGAAACACCGGCCGCGATCGAACTTGAGGCAGCGATTGAACCTCAGGCCGCGCCGGCAGAGAGCGACGCAGCAGACGGTGCGCCTGCGAGCCCGACCACGGCATCCAATCGACCCCCTCCGCAGATGGCATCCGGTGTAGCGTTCGACACGACCGCGACCACGGCAGTCGAAGCAAAGGTAGACGATGGTGGCACGACGCGAGCGCTGACCGAAGGAATCGGCTTCGTGTCGACAGACCCCGGACTGGCGCAGTCGCGTCCGACTTCCGTAACCACGACCGCGCCCATGATTGAGGCGCGACCGGTTCTTCATTCGATCGCCGAAGCGAGCGTCAAAGCGCAAGACGGGACCGTCGAGCTGCGTCTCTCGCCCGAGGAACTGGGGCGAGTGCGGATCAGCATGTCTCACCACGACCTCGGGCTCACGGTCGTTCTGAACGTCGAACGGGACGACACCTTGGCCCTGCTACGTCGCCACGCTTCGGAGCTTGCCGCCGCATTGCGCGAGGCGGGCCTTGGTGAGGCAAACATCCAATTCGCCGACCGTGAGCAACCGTCTTCCCAAGATCCCCAGCGACGAACGCCTGGCCGGATGTTCGGCGTGCTCTCTGAATCCGGCACCGGGGTCGAGCGCCCCACCCTCCGCCCGTCCGGGGACGGCGCGCTCGACATCAGAATGTGAGGACACATGGATATCGCTTCTACCACCACCCAGACGCTCCAGCCTTCAACCACCATAAAGGCGGCGGACACCAAGGCGATCAGTTCCGACTTCGAGACGTTCCTGAAGCTGCTGACGACGCAGATCAGCAATCAGGATCCGATGGATCCCATGAAAGCCGAAGAGTTCGCGGTTCAGCTGGCCACGTTTTCGAGCGTTGAGCAGCAGGTGAAGACGAACGAGCTCCTGACCCAGATGACGTCGACTGGGGGCGAGTTCGCTGCCTACACCTCATGGATCGGTCGCGAGGTGCAGGCGACGACGGCGCTCGCGTTCAACGGCAGCACCATCGAGCTGGCGCCCGCTCCGGCCACCCGGGGCGAGGTTCATCAGCTGGTGGTACGCGCCGAAAGCGGCGACGAGGTCGACAGGATCACCATCGACGGCGCCGGAGCGCCGGTATACTGGACCGGCCTGACTGCGGCCGGAGCTGCGCCGTTTGGCTCTTATTCCTTCGAGGTCGAGAGCTTCACGAACAACGAACTGATCGGGGTGGAACCTGTGGCTGGCTATGCCAGGGTCACGGAAGTCCAGCGCACGCCAGACGGCGCGACGCTGGTTCTGGAGGGAGGCGGAAAGATCGCCGCCGCCGATATCGCGGCCGTGCGGGATCCCGGCTAATCAGATCGAAAGGATCCCCAGGACCAGCAGAGCCGTGAAACCCGACGACAGCAGCGCCGCGACGAGTGGGCGCGAGTACAGGGACTGCTTCGGCTCTACCTCCACCTCGAAGTCCTGTTCAACCAGCGCCTTCTGAGCCAGCTGCGGCAACCTCGGACCAAAGCGGGCGAGAACGATTGCAGTCCGGGTCAAGTCGCGCAGGAACGACTTCGGACCAATATTGTCGCGAATGTAATCCTCGACGATCGGCTGCGCGACTTCCCAGATGTTGATCTGCGGGTAGAGCGACCGGGACACTCCCTCAACCACCACCATCGTGCGCTGTAGAAGGATCAACTCGGTCCGCGTCTCCATGCCGAAGCGTTCGGTCACTTCAAAGAGGTAGTGCAGAAGGCGCCCCATGGAGATGCGTGTCGCATCCATGCCGAAGATCGGTTCGCCCACCGCTCTCAGTGCGCGGGCGAACTCGTCCACGTCACGGTCGGGGGGCACGTAGCCGGCCTCGAAGTGGACCTCGGCGACGCGGTGGTAGTCCTTGCGAATGAAACCGAACAGGATCTCGGCATAAACCCGACGCGTATATGCGTCGAGCCGCCCCATGATCCCGAAGTCGAGCGCCACAATGTCCCCGTTCCGCGCGATCTTCAGGTTTCCCTGGTGCATGTCGGCGTGGAAGAAACCGTCGCGCAGCGCGTGGCTGAGAAACAGCCGAAGGACCCGCTCGCCCAGCGCCTTGCGGTCGTGACCCGCCGCCTCGATCGCCTCGATGTCATTCGCGGAGATGCCGTCGGCCCATTCCAGCGTCATCACACGGCGGGACGACAGGAACCAGTGCACCTGCGGCACGCGAAAGCCCTCGTCCTTCTGGGTGTTGGCCGAGAACTCGGCCGATGAGGAAGTCTCCAGCCGCAGGTCGAGCTCGCCACGAACAACCCCGTCGAAGTGCCGGATCACGTCCATCGGCCGAAGGCGCCGTGCCCCGGGAGCGAGCAGCGAAGCCAGCCGCGCGGCGAGGTAGAAGGCGTCCACGTCCTTGCGGAACGCCCTCTCGATACCCGGCCGCAGCACTTTCACAGCGACCTCCTGCCCGGTCTCGCGAATGCGGGCATGGTGGACTTGCGCGATCGAGGCTGCGGCGACAGGCTCGGAGAAATCCTCGAACACGGCTTCGGGGTCGATTTCGAGCTCGGCCCTGATCGTTGCCAGCGCCTCGTTGCGCGGGAAGGGCGGCAACTTGTCCTGCAGCATCCGCAGTTGAAGAGCCACCTCGCTTCCGACCACATCGGGGCGGGTCGACAGAACCTGCCCGAACTTGATGTAGGCCGGCCCGAGCGCCGTGATCGCGCGCGTCGCCGGCGGCAGGTTCGGGTCGCCCTTGTAGCCCAGCCACTTGAACGGCCAACCAAGGGCCCGCGCGGCGATCCGCAGGGACCGCGGGGCGCCGAAGGCATCGAGCACCACCGTCATTGCGCCCGTCCGCTCCAGCGTTGCACCAGTGCGGATCAGGCGCCAGATGTTATGGGGACCTCTCAACGGCTCAGATCTTCCAGCCCGAGTGCAGAGCCGCGATGCCCATCGAGAGGTTGCGATATCGCACCTGCTCGAACCCGGCGTCTCGGATCATGCCGGCAAACGTCTCCTGATCGGGAAAACGGCGGATCGATTCCACGAGGTACTGATACGACGCCCGATCCCGCGCGATCGCCTGACCCATCCGCGGGATCACGTTGAAGGAATAGAGGTCATAGGCCTTCTGCATCATGTCGTTCGGGATCTGGCTGAATTCCAGCACCATGAGGCGCCCGCCCGGCTTCAACACCCGATACGCCTCGGACAGCGCGTCCTGAATCCGCGTGACGTTCCGGATGCCGAACGAGATCGTGTAGACATCGAAGCTGCGATCCTCGAACGGCAGCGCCATCGCATCGCCCACGACCCAGTCCAGCCGGTCGCCGAGGCTTTCGGCCTCGGCCCGTTCACGCCCGGCGTCCAGCATCGAGTCGGTCAGGTCGAGCACCGTGGCCATGGCAGACGGCGCGCGCTTGAGGAATCGGAAGGCGACATCGCCCGTCCCGCCCGCGACGTCGAGCAGCCTCTGCCCCGCGCGCGGGGCCAGCCAGTCCATCATCGCGTCCTTCCAGAGGCGGTGTATTCCCAGGCTCATCACGTCGTTCATCACGTCATAGCGGGAGGCGACCGAGGTGAAGACGCCGCGCACACGCCCGGCCTTCTCGGCCTCGGGGATAGTTTCGTATCCGAAATGGGTGGTGTCGTCGCTGTCGGCCATGAGCTCTTGCGGTCCTTCGTGTTTCCGACTCCTTATAGGCCCCTGCCCCGCGCTTACAATGAATCGCCCGATCACGAGAGGGATGGAATGCCCGAATTGCCCGAAGTCGAGACGGTTCGTCGCGGGCTGTCCCCGGCGATGGAGGGCCGCGTGATCTCCCGCGCCGAGATCCGCCGCCCCGACCTGCGCTGGCCTTTCCCCGAGCGGATGGCCGAACGGCTGGAGGGGGCACGGATCACGCATCTGGGGCGGCGGTCGAAATACCTGCTGCTGACGCTCGACCGGGGCGAGACGCTGATCGTCCACCTCGGCATGTCGGGGCGGATGCTGATCGAGGGTGCGCAGACGGCGGCCTACCGCATCGAACACGCCGCGCCGCAAAAGCACGATCACGTCGTCCTTCACCTGGACGACGGCGCGCGGATCACGTTCAACGACCCGAGGCGCTTCGGGACGATGGATCTCGCGCCGTCGGATTCGATCGATTCGCACTGGCTTCTGGCCAAGCTCGGCCCCGAACCATTGGGCAACGGATTCGACGAATCGCACCTCGTGGCGGCCTTCCGGGGGCGGAACACGCCGGTAAAGTCCGCGCTGCTGGACCAGCGCATCGTCGCGGGCCTCGGCAACATCTACGTCTGCGAAGCGCTCCACCTGGCCGGGATCTCGCCCCGGCGAAAGGCGGGGCAGATCGCCACTCCACGTGTCCGTGCCCTCGTCCCCGCGATCCGGGAAACGCTCGCGAAGGCCATCGAGGCCGGCGGTTCGTCCTTGCGGAACTACCGTCAGGCGGACGGGGCACTCGGGTATTTCCAGCACAGCTTCCGGGTGTACGACCGCGAGGGCGGCCCCTGCGTCACCCCCGGCTGCCCCGGCACGATCCGCCGGATCGTCCAGTCGGGACGGTCGAGCTTCTACTGCGCCACCTGTCAAAGATAACTTGATCAGGCGGACCGGCTTGATAAGGCTCGGTCCCTGACGCTCACAACGAAAGCGGGGCCATGGCCTTCAAGACCATTGTCGTCGAAACCGAGGATCACATCGCGCTGATCCGTCTGAACCGCCCGGACGCCATGAATGCGCTGAACGCGCAGCTTCTCGGCGAACTGGCACAAGCCGTTTCCGAGGCGGAGGCCAACGAGAAGGTCCGCGCCATCATCATCACCGGGTCGGAAAAAGCGTTTGCCGCAGGTGCCGACATCAAGGAGATGTCCGAGCGCAGCTTCGTCGACGTGTTCATGGGCGACATGTTCGCCCGAGACGTCGGCGTGATCGAACGCTGCCGCAAGCCGATCATCGCGGCCGTGGCGGGTTACGCCCTTGGCGGCGGATGCGAACTGGCGCTGATGTGCGACTTCATCATCGCGGCCGACAGCGCCAAGTTCGGTCAGCCCGAGATCAACCTGGGCGTCGTCGCCGGCATCGGGGGCACGCAGCGCCTGACCCGCCTCGTGGGCAAGTCCAAGGCGATGGAGATGCACCTCACGGGGCGCTTCATGGACGCGGAAGAGGCCGAACGCTCGGGCCTCGTCAGCCGCGTGGTGCCGGCCAAGAAACTGATGGACGAGGCCATGTCCGCCGCCCAGAAGATCTCGGAAAAGAGCCAGATTGCGGTGATGGCGGTCAAGGAGGCGGTCAACCGTTCTTACGAGACAACGCTGGCCGAGGGCATCCTGCACGAACGCCGCCTGTTCCACGCCCTCTTTGCGACCGAGGACCAGAAAGAGGGAATGGCCGCCTTCCTCGAGAAGCGTGAGGCGCAGTTCCGCGACCGCTAGGTCTTTACCGGTCGCCCCACATCGTGTAGAGGCGCCCGATACATGCGCGTGAGGCCCGCTTGGCCGGACGTCCCGGTTTTCCGAACCCGGGCTCTCGGGTCTTTCCGCGCGACCATATTTTTGACGACCCGAGAAAGAGAAAGTCCGAAGCCATGGCGAACACTGCCCAGTCCAAGAAGCGCGCACGCCAGAACGAGCGCCGCTACGAGATCAACAAGGCCCGCCGGTCGCGCATCCGCACCTTCCTGCGCCGCGTCGAAGAGGCGATCGCCTCGGGCGACCAGGCCGCTGCCAAGGAAGCCCTCCAGAGCGCCCAGCCCGAGCTGATGCGTGGCGTGTCGAAGGGCATCGTTCACAAGAACACTGCTGCGCGGAAAATGTCGCGCCTGACGCACCGCGTGAAGTCGCTCGGCTGAAGCCTTCGCCTTCTCGGCAACATCGAAAAGCGCGCCCATGACGGGCGCGCTTTTTGTTTTCAGGGGGTTGCCGCGAAGGTCGCCGAGACCGACCCAGAGGCCCCGCGATTCCTTTTGGGCAAAAGCCGAGTCAACGGGTTTGTCCATCTTGTGCCCGGGTCGGGCCCGTCGCTATGGTCCTCTGGCGATTCATTGCTGGGGGATGACGGAGGCCGGGACAGGGCGCGAAATCGTTGCGAACGAACGCGAGACGCCCTTACCAGACGCGTATAAGCCGGTGCGAATCCGGCGCAGCGGTGCCTTCATGTCCGAATAGTCAAAGGCCGAACGACCGGCGGGCTGCCACCCGTCCTGCTTCGGTGTGCCATGCGTCCGTCTCGACGCCGCCAACCCGCTTTTGCGGGGCGGAGGGGTCGTTTCGGCGTCCTCCGGCCGAATTGCGTGGAACGACCGCCTTTGGGGAGGCGGGCATGATCGGCAGTGGTGGGATTAAATGACGAACGAAAACTGGGGCGCAATCAGGCAGGAACTCAAGAAGAAGGTCGGGCACAACAACTACGTCACCTGGATCGAGCCGCTGCGCTTCGAGGACCTCGACTCCGGTGTGATGACCTTCACGGTGCAGTCGAACTTCATGGGTAACTGGGTCGATCGCTACTTCCGCGAAGCGATCCTGGGCGAGGCAGGCGCCCACGGGCTGGACGTCTCGCGTCTGCGCTTTGTGGTGCGCAAGGCGGTCGAGGACGAGGCAGAAGCACCCCAGCCTCAGCAATCACCGGCTGCAGCGGCGCCCAAGGGGCGCGTACGTCCCGTGACCGCGTCGGATTCGATCCGGCTCGACGCGAACCAGACCTTCGACACCTTCGTGGTCGGAAAGCCGAACGAACTGGCCCACGCCGCCGCGCGCCGCGTGGCCGACGGGGGCGAAGTCTCCTTCAACCCGCTGTTCCTCTATGGCGGCGTGGGCTTGGGCAAGACGCACCTGATGCACGCCATCGCGTGGGAGCTTCAGGCCCGCGATCCGTCCGCCAAGGTGCTCTACATCTCGGCAGAGGTCTTCATGCACCGCTTCGTGCAGGCCCTGCGCGAAAAGGACATGGTTGGCTTCAAGGAGCTGTTCCGCTCGGTCGACGTGCTGATGGTGGACGACATCAAGTTCATCGCCGGCAAGGAAAGCACGCAGGAAGAGTTCTTCCACACCTTCAACGCGCTGGTCGACCAGAAGAAGCAGATTGTCCTGTCGGCCGACAGCGCTCCCGGTGACATCGACGGGCTGGAGAAGCGGATCGTTAGCCGGCTGAACTCCGGCCTCGTGATCGACATCCACCCGACCAGCTACGAACTGCGCCTTGGCATCCTGCAGCGCAAGTTCGACCTCTTCGCCAAGCAGTTCCCGGGCGCCTACATCGCCGACGGCGTGATGGAATTCCTGGCTCTGCGGATCACTCAGAACGTCCGAGAGCTTGAAGGTGCGATGACGCGGCTTTTCGCGCATTCGTCCTTCCTCGGGCGCGAGGTCGACGTGCCGATGGCGCAGGAATTCCTGCACGACCTCCTCAAGGAGGCGGACCGCAAGGTCACCATCGACGAGATCCAGCGCACCGTGGCCGATCACTACATGATCCGCATCTCGGACCTCTTGGGCCACAAGCGCAACCGTGTCTACGCGCGCCCCCGGCAGGTGGCGATGTACCTGTCCAAGTCGCTGACCAACCGGTCGCTCCCCGAGATCGGGCGCAAGTTCAACGGCCGCGACCACACCACGATCATGTACGGCGTGCGGCGTGTCGAGGACCTGATGGGGCAGGACGGAAGCCTTGCCGAGGACGTCGAACTGCTCCGCCGGGCGCTGACCACGCGCTGAGCGTGCAAACCATGTCCGATCGGCCACGATCGGGCGGATTCCCGTGAAAAGACGGTTGCGCCATGCGCCCGAGCGGCTAGCGTGGCGCTCCCGAGGCTTTCGGTGGAGAGAGAGATGAAGATCAGCATCGAGCGTGGCGCGCTTCTTCGTGCGGTCGCGCGGGCGCAGTCGGTGGTCGAGCGTCGGAATACCATTCCGATCCTGGCCAACGTGCTGATCGAGGCCGAGGGCGACGAGGCCCAGTTCCGCGCGACGGACCTCGACATCGAGGTCGTGGACAAGGCACCCGCCAAGGTCGAGCGCGCAGGTGCTACGACCGTGAACGCCGTCGTCTTTCACGAGATCGTCCGCAAGCTGCCCGACGGCGCGCTGGTCAACCTGACCGACGACGGCGCAAGCGGGCGCCTGACGGTCGAGGCGGGCCGCTCGAACTTCGCACTCGCGACCCTGCCCCGGCAGGACTTCCCGGTGATGGCGAATACCGAATACTCGGCCAATTTCAACGCACCCGCCCCCGTGCTGCGCCGCCTTTTCGACAAGTCGAAATTCGCCATTTCGACCGAAGAGACGCGCTACTACCTGAACGGCGTCTACATGCATGTCGCAGAGGCCCAGTCAGGTCGTGTCCTGCGCTGCGTCGCCACGGACGGACACCGGCTGGCCCGCATCGACGCCGGCCTGCCCGACGGGGCCGAGACCATGCCGGGCGTGATCGTCCCGCGCAAGGCGGTGAACGAGTTGCGCAAGCTCCTGGAAGATGACGACATGGAGATCGCCGTGTCTGTCAGCGAAACCAAGGTACGTTTCGCCACGCCCGAGATTACGCTGACCTCGAAGGTGATCGACGGAACTTTCCCCGACTACACGCGCGTCATCCCGACGAACAACCAGAAGCGGCTCGAGGTCGACGCGAGCGATTTCGCCAAGGCCGTGGACCGTGTCGCCACCGTGTCGAGCGAACGCTCCCGCGCGGTGAAGATGCAGCTCGACGAAGACCGGCTGATCCTGTCGGTCAACGCACCCGACGCGGGCAACGCCGAGGAAGAGCTGGTCGTCGCCTATTCCGACGAGAAGCTCGAGATCGGCTTCAACGCAAAATACCTGCTCGAGATCGCGAGCCAGGTGGACCGCGAGAACGCGGTGTTCCTGTTCAATTCCTCGGGGGACCCCACGCTCATGCGCGAGGGATCGGACGACAGCGCCGTCTATGTCGTGATGCCGATGCGCGTGTGACGGCACGCCGGACCGAGGGTTTCGCCCCCGGACCCTCCGCCTTTCGGCAAGACAAAGGGACGGCCCGCGGATGTACCTGACGCGGATCGAGCTTTCGCATTTCCGCTCGCACCGGCGGACGGTGGTCGATCTCGACCCCCGCCCCGTCGCGATTCATGGGCCGAACGGGGCGGGCAAGACCAACCTGATCGAGGCAGTGTCGATGCTGTCGCCCGGTCGCGGATTGCGGCGTGCGGCGGCTGACGAAATGATGCGCCAACCCGAGGCCCTGGGCTGGCGCATCGGAGCCGAGCTGCGGCGGGGAGAGGCGCTTCACGAAATCGACACGCGGGTCGAACCCGATCACGGCCGCGCCGTGCGCATCGACGGGAAGGCGGTGCCGCAATCCGCGCTCGGGCAGCTTTGTCGGGTGCTGTGGCTTGTGCCGTCGATGGACCGCCTCTGGATCGAGGGGGCCGACGGCCGGCGACGTTTCCTCGACCGCGTGACGCTGTCCTTCCTGCCCGGCCATGCCGAAGCGAGCCTCGCTTACGAAAAGGCGATGCGCGAGCGCAACCGGATGCTCAAGGACCAGGTGCGCGATCCGGGCTGGTATCGCGCCGTCGAGGCGCAGATGGCCGACGCCGGCGCCGATATCGTGGCAGGCCGCGCCCAAGCCGTCGCCCGGCTTTCCGCGGCGCAGAAAAACGCCGGGACCTCGTTCCCCGTCTCCGACCTGTCGATAGACGATCCCGAAGATGCGCCGTCCTTCTCTCTCGAGGCGCTGGAACAAAGCCGTCCGCGCGATATGGCGGCGGGGCGCACGCTGGTCGGGCCGCACCGCGCAGATCTGCGCGCGACCTATCGCGACAAGGGGGTGCCGGCGGCGCAGTGTTCGACCGGCGAGCAGAAGGCGCTGCTCGTCTCGCTGATCCTCGCCAACGCGCGGGCGATCCGGGACGAGATCGGCGCCCCGCCCTTGCTGCTGCTGGACGAGATTGCCGCGCATCTCGATGCAGGCCGGCGCGCGGCGCTCTATGACGAGGTCGAGGCGCTCGGCGCGCAGGCCTGGATGACCGGCACGGGTGCCGAGCTGTTCGTCGAACTCGGCGATCGCGCGCGGCATATCGAGGTGACCGAGGTCGGCGGGATCAGCAGGATCACGGGATGACCTCTCTCCCGCCGATCTAATGCTCTATGCTGCTGGCCTGTTCGCGCTGTTTCTGACGCCGGGGCCAGTGTGGGTCGCGCTTATGGCGCGCACCCTGTCCGGCGGGTTCGGCGCAGCTTGGCCTCTTGCCGCCGGGGTGGTCGTGGGGGACGTGCTCTGGCCGCTTCTTGCGATCCTTGGCGTGGGCTGGCTCGTCTCGGTCTACGGAGCCGTCCTGTCCGTGCTGAAATGGGTAGCGAGCCTCGTCTTCATTGTCATGGGCGCGGCGATCCTGCGCCACCGCGATGCCGACCTCGCCTCCGACAGCCGCCTGACACAACCGGGCCGCTGGTCCGGCTTCGTCGCGGGCCTCGCCGTGATCCTTGGCAACCCGAAGGCCATCCTGTTCTACGCGGGGATGCTGCCGGGGTTTTTCGAAATCGGCGCGCTCTCGGCATGGGACATCGCGGCGATCTGCGCCCTGTCCGCCGCCGTGCCCTTGGTCGGCAATCTGGTTCTCGCGGCCAGCGTCGGGCGCGCGCGGCGGCTTCTCGCCTCGCCCCGCGCCGTTCGCCGGACGAATACCGGCGCTGCTCTGCTCCTGATCGGCGTGGGGGTCGCAATCCCCTTCCTGTGATACCATGTTTAGGGCATCGGCGTGACATTCCCCCCAAGTCCAAGTAGAAACGGCGGGCAAAACAGGACGCAGGCGGACATGGCTGAGAGCACTCTTCAAACCGAAGAATACGGCGCGAATTCCATCAAGGTTCTCAAGGGCCTGGAAGCGGTGCGCAAGCGCCCCGGCATGTATATCGGCGATACGGATGACGGCTCGGGCCTGCATCACATGGTCTACGAGGTCGTCGACAACGGCATCGACGAGGCGCTTGCAGGTCACGCCGATCGCGTGGTCGTAACGCTTCACGCCGATGACAGCGTCAGCGTCCGCGACAACGGCCGCGGCATTCCGACGGACATTCACCAGGAAGAGGGCGTCAGCGCGGCCGAGGTCATCATGACCCAGCTTCATGCTGGCGGGAAGTTCGACCAGAACAGCTACAAGGTGTCGGGCGGTCTGCACGGCGTGGGCGTTTCAGTGGTGAACGCGCTGTCCGACTGGCTGGATCTGCGCATCTGGCGCAACGGCAAGGAGCACCACGCCCGCTTCGAGCGGGGCGAGACGGTCAAGCACCTGGAGGTCGTGGGCGACGCCAATGGCGAGCAGGGCACCGAGGTCCGCTTCCTCGCCTCGACAAGCACGTTCAGCAACCTCGACTACGTCTTTAAGACGCTCGAGACGCGCCTGCGCGAACTGGCATTCCTGAACTCGGGCGTGCGCATCATCATCCGCGACGAGCGGCCGACCGAGCCGATCGAGGTCGAGCTGTTCTATGAAGGCGGCGTGCGCGAGTTCGTGAAGTATCTCGACCGCTCCAGGACCCCCCTGATCCCCGAGCCAATCTTCTTCACGGGCGAGCGCGACGGGATCACCGTCGAGGTCGCGATGTGGTGGAACGACGGCTACAGCGAGATGGTGCTGCCCTTCACCAACAACATCCCGCAGCGGGACGGCGGCACGCACATGGCCGGCTTCCGCGGCGCGCTGACCCGAACGCTCAACATCTATGCCGGCCAGTCCGGCGTCGCCCGCAAGGAGAAGGTGAACTTCACCGGCGACGACGCGCGCGAGGGCCTGACGGCGGTGCTGTCGGTCAAGGTGCCGGACCCGAAATTCTCGAGCCAGACCAAGGACAAGCTTGTCTCGTCCGAGGTGCGGCCCGCGGTCGAAAGCCTGATGAACGAGAAGCTCGCCGAGTGGTTCGAGGAGAACCCGCAAGAAGCGCGCCAGATCGTCACCAAGATCGTCGAGGCCGCGCTGGCCCGCGAGGCGGCCCGCAAGGCGCGCGAGATGACGCGCAAGAAATCGACGCTTGACGTGGCGAACCTGCCCGGCAAGCTGGCAGACTGCCAGACCAAGGACCCCGCCCAGCGAGAAGTCTTCCTCGTCGAGGGTGACTCGGCCGGTGGATCGGCAAAGCAGGGCCGCGCGCGATTCAATCAGGCGGTTCTTCCCCTGCGCGGCAAGATTCTGAACGTCGAGCGCGCGCGCTTTGACCGGATGCTGTCGAGCCAGGAGATCGGGACGCTCATCACCGCCTTCGGGACAGGGATCGGGCGCGACGAGTTCGACATCTCGAAGCTGCGCTACCACAAGATCATCATCATGACGGACGCGGACGTCGACGGCGCGCACATTCGCACGCTGCTGCTGACGTTCTTCTTCCGCCAGATGCCCGAGATCATCGAGGGCGGGTACCTCTACATTGCGCAGCCGCCGCTGTACAAAGTGATGCGCGGCAAGTCCGAGGTCTACCTGAAAGACGAGCCGAGTCTCGAGGACTACCTGATCCAGCAGGGCGCCGAAGGCGCCGTGCTGCGCCTGACGAACGGTGACGAGATTGCGGGGCAGGATCTGCTGCGGGTGATCGAAGAGGCCCGCAAGGTGCGACGGATCCTCAAGCAGTTTCCGACCCACTACAGCCAGAAGATCCTCGAGCAAGCCGCCATCGCCGGCGCCTTTGCCGTGGGCGAAGTGGATGCCGACCTGCAGGCAGTGGCGGACCGCATCGCGCAGCGGCTGGACCAGATCGCGCTGGAGTACGAGACGGGCTGGAACGGCCGCATCACGCAGGACCACGGCATCCGTCTCAGCCGCGTTCTGCGCGGTGTGGAAGAGCTTCGCACGCTCGACGGCGCCGTCCTGCGCTCGGGCGAGTCCCGACGACTGGGCGCCGAGACCGAAGCCTTGCGCAACGTCTATACCGACCCCGCCTATCTTGTGCGCAAGGAGCGCGAGCAGGTCATCCACGGACCGCTGGACCTTCTGGACGCGATCACCGACGAGGGCGAGCGCGGCTTGACCCTGCAGCGCTACAAGGGTCTGGGCGAGATGAACCCCGACCAGCTGTGGGAAACGACCCTCGACCCTGAGGCCCGCACGCTTCTGCAGGTGAAGGTCGAGGATGTGTCCGAGGCGGACGACATCTTCACCAAGCTGATGGGCGACGTGGTCGAACCGCGGCGTGACTTCATCCGCTCCAATGCGCTGTCGGTCGAGAACCTCGATACCTGACGAGCTGTAGGATTGCGTGTTATCGTGCGTGATCCCCAAAGGTTTGCGCGATTTTCCCAATGACTTGCGCATGCGTTTCGGGACTTGTCGATTACATGACTCGCGAGGCAGATCCACGTCCAAGCCCAAATGAACTCGCAGCGGTCGACCGGCAGGGTTGGCCGTCACGATGGTCACCGGTAAGCCGCACCTACGATCTGGGAGGACCAATTTAAGCGATGAGCTTAACCGGTGATGTGATTGGTCGTGTTATGATGAGGATTAGGAGGAGTGATCGTGCCGGATGCGATCACGACGGAGGTCCTTGTTGCCTTCGGTCTTATCGGAATGAGCGTTCTCGTCATCATCGGTGGGATAGCGAAGATGCGGGCGCCTAAAGAGAAGCAAAGAGAGATCGATACCGAGGCCGCAGTGCAATCGGCTCCTCACGCATGACCTGAGCCCCGTTTCTTCCTCCATGTTTGAGGTAGAGTCCGCTCCAACGAGGAGACGGACAATGAAGAGATCAAGGTTC
>NZ_JBELKF010000184.1:0-3706 GCF_042089775.1 Palleronia sp. | reverse complement strand
ACAAGACCCTTCACCCGGCATACCTGTATGCGATGGCGGGCGCGGAGCTCCCTTCCGATTGCTACGATCTTCCAAGGTGGCCGCGCGACCTCGCGAAGCTGGGCCTGCTGGTCATCATCAACGCGAAGAGCATCAAAGCCGCTATCGGGGCCATTGCCCATTCGGATGGTCGAAAGTGGACCCGCGACGACCACGGGAACCCGATCGGATTCACTCACAAGCGAAACCTGATGCAGGTACTCGCTGAACCGGGAAGCCTTGAGGCCGAAGCCAAGGCCAAAGAACTGATTGCCGACCTCAAAGAACTTCATGCGCCGATCAATCGCTTCTTTGGGAAGGACATGGGCGCAAAGCTGATGCGCATCGACAGCGCCATGGCCGAAGCGGTCATGCTCGACATGTTCAACAAGGGGATCGTCGTGCTGCCCGTTCACGACAGCTTCCTTGTCCAAGCCTCGAAGGTCGACCAACTGGAAGCAGCGATGCAGAAAGCCGCGCACACTCACGGCTACCAAGCGATCAAAATCGAACGCAAAATGGCCAAGAGCCCAGATTCGCCTAAGCAGTTGTTCCTGCTGTAGAATGTTGGTCATTTCCCTACATATGGAGAGAGGGCGGCCCCCGGCCGCTCCCTGCCGCTCTTGATACCGGTGTTGCTCGGCTGATGTGGAGGGTCTCTGACTGCCGCGCCGATTTTGGTCCGTTTTGAAATCTCAGACGCTAAAGGCTTCCCACTAAAGCCGCCGCCGCGCCGCCCGCGCGTGACTCCATCTGTAGGGAAATCGGGTGAATCTCACTGGCAGATCAATAGCATATCCGAGAATGGGGGCGTGTCGTATCCGTCGCGGCGCTGATCGGTCCGACGTGATCTTGCCGTTGGCAGGATTTGCCGCTGGCATCGGTGTAGCAATTGCCAGACTGGCGGCGGCGTTCGGGGCGAACCGCATTCGGTGTTTCCTGAACCCGGCGTGGCTGCAAAGCCCGGCTTAACCCCGGCTAACGCAAGCCCAACGCACTGACCGACGCAGGCGGCGACCTCCTAACCCTGCGACATCATGGCGAGGATCGACGGCACCGCCGATCGGCCAACGCATCCCTAACGCATGAGGCAACGCAGCTGCGGCCCTGTGTGGCAAGGCGTTTGCGGCCCCTGTAGATAGGTCAGCAAGGTTGACTTTTCTCGGAAAATATATTAAGGTTTCAGTATATTCGGAGTCCCGCATGATTTACACCCGCCAGCCGATCAGCACCGCCGCCCCCTACCGTCTCGATGACGTGAAGGGCCGCGCTCGCGTGGATCACGACGACGAGGATGCAGGCATTGCGATCATGGCTGAGACGGCGGCGGCTGAGATCGAGCGGCATTGCGAGTTGGCCCTACTGGCGCAGACGATCACCGTCACCTTCCGCGCATGGTGCAAGCGTATCCCGCTCCCGGTCGGCCCGCTCTATGCAGCTGGCGACCCGCTCACCGTTGAACTGATCGACGACACCGGCACGGCGACCCCGCACCCAGCGGGCTGGTGGATCGAGGGCGATCGCTACCCCGTGTTGAACCTGACGACCACGACCAATGCCACGGCGCTGCGGATCGTCTATCTGGCGGGCTACGGCCTCGACGTGGATAGCATCCCGGCAGACCTGCAACTGGCGATCAGCGACCACGCGGCGCGGCTGTATGACCTCAGAGGCGCGGACGATGCAGCCCAGGGCCTGAGCCTAGCGGCAAGCCGGATCGCGGCCCGGCATCGCAGGGTTGCCGTGTGACGGCGCAGAGCAGCGCAGAGAAGCCCGTCGCCAAGCGCGGACGCGGCAGACCCCGCAAGGCCGAGAAGGCCACCAGTGAGGCTGTGCGCGCGTCTGGTCCCAATGCCCGGCAATCGAAAAGCGTGGGTACCGACGGTCGGAGTGTTGCGCTCTCTCTCCCGAATAAAAAAACCGGGGAAATCCCCGAGGTGGCGATCGCCTTCCTCGAAACCCTGACCGTTCCCGAGGGACCGCTCGCGGGGCAACCGCTGCGGCTGGCCGAGTATCAGCGGCAGTTTGTGCGCGGTGCTCTCGGCCCTGACGTGATGGTCGGCGTTCTCTCGATCGGACGCGGCAACGCCAAGACAGCACTAGCGGCGGGCCTCGCCCTAGGTAGCGTCATGGGCGTTTGGGACGATCAGCCCAAGCGGGAAATCCTGCTTGCAGCCCGAAACCGCGATCAGTGCCGCGCGGCGTTTCAATTCGTGGTCGGTTTCGTCCAGGGCTTGCCCGAGGATGAGCAAGAACTCTTTACGATCCGGCACGGCTCCCGCCTAGAAGTCGAGTACCAGGCGAACGGCGGCGGGCTGATCCGCGTCATTCCGGCAGACGGAAAATCCATCCTCGGCGGCGCTCCGACGCTGGCGATCATGGATGAGCGGGCAGCATGGGAACGCGAGAAGGGCGACACGCTCGAAAACGCGATCCTCTCCGGCTTGGGCAAACGCAATGGCCGGGCGCTGATCATCTCGACCTCGGCGGCAGACGACACGAACACCTTTAGCCGCTGGCTCGATGAGCCTCCGCCCGGATCGTATGTCCAAGAGCATCGCCCGTCGCCCGGCCTCCCGGCTGATGACCTCGAAAGCCTGCTGATCGCCAACCCCGGCGCATCGGAAGGCATCGGCGCGACCCCGGAATGGCTGGTGGCGCAAGCCCGGCGCGCGATCGCTCGCGGCGGCTCGGCCCTGTCCAGCTTCCGCAACCTCAACCGCAATGAGCGCGTCAGCACTGAAGACCGTTCGGTTTTGATCACTGTCGACGAATGGCTCGCGGCGGAAGTCTCGCCCGGCGACCTCCCGGCCCGTTCCGGCCCCTGCATCCTCGGCGTCGACCTCGGCGGATCGCGTTCCATGTCCGCTGCGGCGTTCTTCTGGCCTGAGACTGGCCGTCTTGAGGCGCTAGGCACCTTCCCGGCCAAGCCCGGCCTTGCTGATCGTGGGGCCGCTGATGGCGTCTCTGGGCGCTATGTCGAGATGCAGGATCGGGGCGAGTTGTCGGTGCTGGGCGAAAACACCGTCCCGCCCGGCCCGTGGCTGGCCGAGATCGTGCGGCAACTCGACGGCGCGGACGTGGCCTGCATCGTGGGCGACCGTTTCCGCCATGCCGAGTTTTCCGAGGCAATGGTCGCGGCGGGCCTGCGCGTCCCGTTCGTCTGGCGCGGCTTTGGCTGGAAAGACGGCAGCGAAGACGTGGAACGATTCCGGCGCGCGCTGTTCGACGGCGAGGTGAAAACCGTTCCGTCGCTGCTACTGCGATCGGCCTTCGCGGACGCAATCACGCTGGTCGACCCGGCGGGAAACAGCAAGCTGGCGAAAGCCCGGTCCCTTGGGCGGATCGACGCGGCGGCGGCATCTATCCTCGCGGTGGCCGAAGGAATGAGGCGCAAGGCGGCACCGACCCGCAAGGCGAGGGTCGCATGGCTGTAAAACCTGACAACTTCCGCCGCTACTCGCGCCCGGTCCTGAAAACCCGGCGCTGGCAAGTGCTGCGGCACGAAATCCTAGAGCGCGACGGCTGGACCTGCACCTGCGGATGCGGGCGGCGCGACCGGCTGGAAGTCGATCACGTTCGGCCCGTTCGAACCCACCCCGAACTCGCCTTCGACCCGGCCAATCTGCAAACGCTCGCGGCCCCCTGCCACACCGCGAAAACCCGTATCGAATGCGGCCACAAGCCG
>NZ_JBELKF010000183.1:0-3706 GCF_042089775.1 Palleronia sp. | reverse complement strand
TGGAGCCCCTCGAAGTGCATCCCCCTTCGGCCGACGACGGCCGCACTGGCCCCGGGAGCGAAGAAGGTGACGACTCAGACTGAGCACCCGCATCGAAAAATTACCAGTGCGACGACTTCGTGAAGCACGGAACGGTGAGCGGGCATGCGACATTGCTCCGTATCGAACTCAGCATCTATGCGAAGCTGACTTTCGGTCCAGCAAGATCCGACGGGCCGACTGGCGCTCAAGATGGGTTGCGTTTCCCGGACTTTCGCCGCGGAGCACTGCGATCGTTTGGTGGCGGCAGGTCACTTGCCTGCGCTTCGGAACCGGCTCTGGCCAACCAAGCTGTATCGTTACAGTGGTACGTTTCATGCACGCTGGTTCCTGTGGTACCGTCGGGCGACCGGCCCGGCGATACTCTCTTCAAGCGAAGTTTGCGAAGGTGGCACAGACTACGCGTTTAGAAGCGTTGCGGATAGGCGCGTGTCTCTCAGGCCGACTGCCGTTCGAGACGGACCAGTTGCCTGACACTACTAAATCAGCGCTGTTTCTCAGCCATGGTCTTCGGTAGCCGTCCTGTGGCGTTCATCTTGAGAAGCGTTCGGCAATTGCCGATGGAAGAGGCGCTGCGCGGCATGTTCCACAGTTTCGATATCCGCTTGATGGGACATGGTTTTGCGAACGCGCTCTAGAGCGTCACTTGCGAATCGCACTACCGGAACATCGAATTCCTCTGGCGAAACAGCCTGAACCGTTCGCAGCGCCTCAAACAGCTTCTGACAGACTTCGATGTTGTCGGCTCCGTCACGAGAGATTGCTCGGAAAGCGTCGTTCAGGATGTGCTCGGGCACAATCGGATCGACTGACACTCTGTCGAATGTGGGCCGGCCGTCGACTGCAGGCTCGGTTCTGAACCACCGGTCGAGGATGCGAACATGGTTGTGGATGACGCTGATAGCGGTTCCCGGGTCATTGACGCCGGGGGAAAGCGCACGGGAGGCGATCTCACTAAGGACGATGAGGCCGAAGCGCGGATCGTGCTCAAAGGTTCGGTCGCTACCGACGACGAAGGCCTTGTGGATTCGTTCCTCTGCGGCATCTGTCAGTTCCCCCGCGACGAGCGCCAGTGGTCTCACAGGCGTCGCATAGGTGCCGGGGCGGGCCGAGACGTGGATGAAGAGGCCAAAGTCTTCGGCAACCGCCTGAAGTTCGTCTGGCCGGAAGTGCTGGACATAGCCGACTTTGGCCGCGTGCAGGGGAGATCCGTTCTCGGCCGCGGGCGTCGCCGGCAGGCAGCCGAAAAGCGGTTGGTGCGCTATCTCGGCGAAGGCCTCCGACGTCGCCGCCTCAACTCTTTTGATAGTCTCACCGACCTGCCCGATGGACGGGATCTTGTTGATCCACCGGATGAGCGCGCCGACGAGAAGGATCACCACCAAGATCGTGGCGCCGAACAGGATCAGCCGCCCAGGAGCGCTGTAGAAGCCGCTGGAGAGGGCTATGATGCCGACGATACTGAACAGGAACGACCCGATGAAGATCGAGATGGGAGCTTGGGCGCTCCTGTCCTCGGCAATCAGCCGCACGGCGCGCGGTGAACTACCCTGTGCGGCACCGAAGAGGGCACTGACCATCGTTCCAAGTGCGAACGTTGCGACGGCCAGCATGCTTGTCGCGACGATGGTCAGCACCGTCTCGGTCGCGCGCTCCGAGACGTCGAACGGCAACTCCTGTGGTAGCAGGAACGTCGCGTACTGCGCTGCAAACACCGTTGCGAGCGCCAGCAGAGAGAACACCGCCGGCAGAAACCACATCTGCCTCGTGATCTGTCGCAATCTGAAATGGAGCTTCATTGACACCTGCAGAGGTTGGAAGGACGTGGCGAAACCTGTTCGGCCCAAAGCTGATAAGGGGCTTCAGGCCAGGGAATGTGCCGGACTGTCAAACGGTCCGTTTCCTGTCGTGCGGTATTCGCAGGCTCCGCTAGCGATACGGGAGGCCGGCAGCACCGCAACGCAGGAAGGTCCACGACAGGCTTATCACGAACGCGCTCGCGATCAGGCCCAGGCCCCGCTCGTAAAGTCCGTCGATGCTGTTGGGCAGGAAAAAGAAGACCGGAGACAGCACGCCCCACCGTTCCGAGCAGCGCCAGGACCCGTCGAGCCTCGGCTGGTGCCACCCTGCACCGCGGGACATGCCAAGCATTGCGGCAAGAAACAGTACGCCAGTGGCATATACGAGTTCGGTATGGATAGTTATGCCGACATGATCATTGTCACCGTATTCGTCATGGGCTGCGATGACCGCGACCACGGCCGCGAGTGCTCCTAGCGACACAACGCCAATGGACCATGCTATCCGACCGAGATGGTCATGGCTTGCGGCGATTGCCGTAGCGACGAGTGCCGCGGCAAACGCGTAGAGCGCCACGTCAGTAATGACCTCCAACGGGCCGGCGGCAAGGTCGCTGATCGTCTCGGAGACCCAGTTGTGATCCGGCACAATGATGGATGCTACAGCAATCGCGGCGATCGTGGACACGGCCCCAACGATGCCGAGGCCACCGAGAAAGATCAGCAGGAAGGGCTGCTGCTGTGGAAATAAGCGGGTTTCGTCCGTTCTCACAGAGTACCTCGGGTTCCTTCCCAATCCCCTTACGGGACGTGTCTTCTTACAAGCGGCGATCCTTCATCCTGCGCCGCGCGGTCACCAACTCTTACACACCCTTCGCAACTCTTTCTGAACGGCAGCCTGAGATGGGCCTCCCCCCGCGATACCGGCACCCCGCGCAATGCCGGCTTCGCAAACGGGTCAGACGGAATCGCTCTTGTTCTTGTGCTTTCTCCAGGGCCACTGCCCGTCTATCTCAACTTCGAGCGCAAAGCTCAGGAACGTGCGGACCGCGACGACGGCTGCAAGGACAGCGACGCTTTGGAGTGTTGGGTCTATGGCCACCGTGTTGATGATGTCGGCCGCAACAAGGAACTCCAGGCCCAGCAGGATCGAACGACCGAGAGACGATCTGAAGTTATGATAGACCGCCTCCTTCGGGCCCTTCTGCATGGTCCGGTAAAGGAACACAGCGGTCGCGGCCACGGCGCCGATCACGATCGTTGCGATCCCAACGACCTCAATGGCTCTGACGGTCCAGTGCAGGCCGGTGTCAAACCACTCGGCGACACGCTCTGATCCTTGCCCGCGCATTTCTCCGGCGCCTTGCGCCGCCGCCACAGAAACAAATAGGACGGACGCGGCGACCGTTGCGAAGCCGATGATCACGCTGGGACTCTTCGGCGGGGCGCTTCGCAAGTTACTCATGGACCGCCAACACATGCCTCAAAGCATCGTTCCGCGGCGGAGCATGAAACGGCCGGCTTCGGTGCTTTTTCCAATCGCAGCAAAGCGGCAGGGTGGAACAAGCCGCCTTTGGTCCTGTTTCCCTTTCGACCGGCGATATTTACACGGCTGTTTCACCCAAAGGGTCGAGCAACCCACTCGTTCCCCTCGCAGTCGTCGCGGTTGCCGTTATGACGATAACCGTCGGCGTGCTTGTCTACAGTAAAGAAGAAGCTCCGGACCAGCCGACAATCTTCGGCGAAGAAGACACCAACGGGCCTTGTCGCGTAACTCTGACTTCGGACGATTCACATCGCGAATTCATGCGGTTAGGCCCTGTTGACAAAAGGGGATTCACGTAGGGCACCGGCCATGATTCAAGCCG
>NZ_JBELKF010000182.1:0-3720 GCF_042089775.1 Palleronia sp. | reverse complement strand
GCTCGATGCTCTGCCGGATCAGCCGCAGGCTCTTCCCGCCCTCATCCATCCCGATTTCGCGCGCCAAGCGACGCAGGCTGTCGCGCACCACCAGTGAGGGCGGCTTGATTTTCGCCGCCTGAACTGCGGGATCCGGCTCGAACAAGTCGAACATCAGCTGGGAACCCGCAGAGCTGGCGGTATTCTCGTCTTCAAGGACGAGACCCTCAGGGCCCGCCATCGCCACGATGCCCTGAAGGACACGCATCTCCAGAACCCCGAGTGGCTCGTAGCCCTTGAACTCGATCTGCTCGCCACTCCCGTAATCGTAGACGAGGTCGAGCTTCTGCGCCCTCCGCTCGCCCGCTGCCAGTGAACGGAACAGGCCTGGAGCCAGCACGGTCGCGCGATCATGCCGGGCATGGGTCAGGTCAACCATGCGACCGCCTCCGCCCGCCGCGGCGCGGCTCGTCGTCTTGCCCTTGTCCGCCATCGTCCAGCCTTTCCAGTCCAGCGCGGACGAGGATTCCTCCATCGGTCCGCTGAAGCCAGGCATCTGGCATGGCGGCTCCGAAATTCGCCTTAGCCTGCGACAGGCGAACGAACATCTTCCGATCTGAAGGGTCGACGCCGTGAGCGCGAGCCTCGGCCTCGGTCATCCCGACCAGATTCCACTGTCCGCCCCGAATGTTGTCGACCAAAACCGACGAGCCCCTCGACGCCTGCTGCTGGTCTCCGGCACCATTCAGCGCCGACCCCTTGTTCGTGTGGTGCAGGAACAGGATCGACGTGCCGGTGCGTGAACAGATGGCCTCCAAGACACCGAGCAGGCGGGCCATTTCGCCCGCCGCGTTCTCGTCACCGCTGTGGAATCGGCGCAGCGTATCAATCACCACCAAACGGCACCCTGCGGCCATGCGCTCCAGCGCGTCGGCCCACGCCGGGGTCAGGATATCGACGATCCGCCCCATCAGTGGCACGATCTCCAGCGTGTCGACCAGTTGCTCGCGGACCGGCGGCGCTAGGTGGCTACCGGCAGCCCAGAGGCGGTGGCGGATCGCCAGCGACGGATCTTCGGCAGGCAGGTAGAGAACGCGGCCCGTCTGCTCGATGCCCATCCCGATCAGGTCTGGGCCACCGGCCACGGCAATGGCGACCTCGAGCGCGACCCAGCTCTTGCCCGCGCCACCATGCGCGACCAAAGCACCGACGGTCCCTGCGATCATGCCAGGCAACACGAGGTCGAGCGGCGGGGGCTGTTGCGAAAAACTTTCGCGCAGATCGATCCGTGGCAACGCGCGATCGTCGATGGTATGGTTCGTGTCAGTCATGGTGTGCCCTCCAACGGCTACCTGATTTTGGCCGGGCCCGGGGCTCCACCCCCGGTCCGGCCACACACCCCGCCGCCGCGCGCGCGCGCCTGCGGAGAAAAAGAAGTCACGACGGTCCTAACGGCCCGTCTGTCGCTTCCTCCGGTCGGCCTGACGGCCTCCCTGCGGCAGCGATAGTGCGGTAGATATACCGAGAGACGTCGCGGTGCCGCTCCTCGATAGCAGGCGACCGCCGCAATAGCGCCCCTGCGACCTCGTCAGCCTCGATTCCCTCGGCCAGCATTGCGCGAGCGACCCGATAGTCGATCGCGCTCTCGTTCACGTCCCAGCCCCGCGACGCGGCGAAGCGTAGCTCACGGGCGCGCAGGGCGTCGTGACGGGCATCAGCGGCCCCCTGAGGCGCAGGGAGCACCTTGGGCGCCGCAGGGCGCTCCGGCGGGCGCTCTGCGGCCAGGCGGCGCCCCTTGGACGCCTGAATGCGGGCGCGGGCCTCGGCCAAGAGTTCGACCGTTTTCGCGCAGATGCCGCCAGCGGCGCGGATGATCCGAGTGAATGGCGACCCCTTGTTGGCCTTTTTGTTCGCGAACGCGGCCATGCGGAACGGATGGATCACGCCGCTGAAGCTCTTGTCGCCATACCGCTGGTTCAAGCCCACGACGACGAGGTTCGCCGCTGTCTGCTCACCCGGCGCATCGAGCCGCGGCCCCTTGAGAATGGCCTGCTGGTTCCCGGGGCTGGATTCCTGAACGAGGGCTGGGCAGTAGCCTGCCGCCTCGAACTTCGCCGCCGTCTCGGGTGTCATGTCATCCACGACGATGTAGTGGTTCGCGGGGTCCATCGGCGTGATGTAGACATCGTGCCCGAGCATGTTTTCGCGGGACAGGTAGGGGATCAGCTGCGCGACCTCAGTGGCGGTGTAGGTGCGCTCGGTGCCGCCTGGCCCCTTGCCCTTGCCCATCACATAGGTCGGCAACCCCTCGACCCTCGACATCAGCGTGAGCCTGTATGCCGGGGCATCGAGCGCGTCATGCTGCTGCACCCAGGCGGCGACCTTCGCGCGCTGAGCTGCTGTCAGGGGGCGTGCATCGCGTTGTGGAGCGAGACCATCGTCTCCAGGGCTGGGCGATGCCAGATCAAAAATCCGGTCAGCATGGTCGCGCCAATCGCCACCCCGATCCCCACGGCCAGAGGTAGCCCCCACCACGGCCTCGGCCTCAGTCCCGGCGTCGAGCGCATCGCCTCTTCGATCCGAGCTGCTGCCGCCTCGACCCGCCGAACCGGCGGGCTGATCTGAGCCTCGACTGCCGTCGACGCCTGGCGAAGATGCTTCATCGCCTCGGCCACCCCGCGCCGATGCGTCGCCTCCGTCTCCTCCATCGAGGCGTCGAACCTCGCCTGGATCAGCGAGACGCTCGTTGTGAGCATCTCCACCTGCGCCATCAGCTCGCGCAGGCTCTCCGACTCCGCCTGCATACGCTCCCGCGGCCCCTCCGTCTGCGCGCTCGCGGAGCGCCGCGCCATCTCGGTCCGGCTCATACTCGATCCCTCGCTCCTGCAAGCTCTTCCAACCGTACGACTTCCCAAGCTGGCTGGCCTTCATAGCCACGCCGTCCAGCTCGAACGAAAATCCATTCATGCGCCCGGTGCTCGCCAGGTTCGGCACCGCCCGGACGCCAGCCGCCGCCAGACGATCAACGAATGCCACGATGCTCTGCGGCCCGTCGAGCGCGGCGTCCACGATCTCCTGCAGCCGCAGCCGCACGGGCGCCTCACCGGTCCGGTCGGCGCGCTCGATCTCGTTCTGCGTCGGCGCGCGGCGCGGCGCCGGGCCCTCGTCGAGCCCCTTGGTCCGAGTGAGGTCGAACCGCTCCTCTAGGGCCTGCGTCACGCCGATCGCTTTCCGGGCATCGAATTTCCCGTGATAGACAGCACCGTCGAGCGCGATCCGGCTGGCGATGACGTGGACATGATCGAGGTCGGTGTCGTGGTGTCGAATGACGACATACTGATGCCCCTCCAGACCCATCTCATGCATGAACGCAGCCACGACGTCGGCCCACCTATCACTGTCCAGGCTCTCGCCCGGCGGCAGCGACAGGCTCGTGTGCCAGACAGGTCGCGAGATGCCCGGGCGGGCAGCACGGGACAGACCGAACTCGGCCGCAAGCTCCCGCGCGGTCTGGCCGCGCATGTTGCCCCCGACGATCTCGACGGCATTTCCGCCCCCCTTCCCCAGCGCGTAATCGAGGGCGCCCCGGAAACCGGCGCCGCGCTCAAGCTTGGCTTTCATCGGGATCCTCCGAGGCGATGCCGATCAGCTCGGCGCGAACGCGGTCGAGCTGCGCCCGCAGGTCAGTGAGCGTGGCGGACAGGTCGGCATCGCCAGCCAGCCGCCCCTCGTTCACCGCGC
>NZ_JBELKF010000181.1:0-3749 GCF_042089775.1 Palleronia sp. | reverse complement strand
CGGTTGTCTGAATTGAATTCTGCCTTCATGTCGCAGTTGAGCCCATAAAGGTCGACCAACTGGAAGGCTACAGGAGTGAATTTATTTCCATTTCTTTCGACTTCAAATCCGACAAGGAGATGGTAGCCATCTTCTCCCACCTTGTGATCTTCGGAGGGGGATAAATAGAAAGATCGCTGTGTTGTGGCGTGATTGGCAGCTGCGTAAGTTTTTACCTCAAGGTATATCGGCGCATCGCCAGTTTCTATTTTTACATCCGGATACCCTGTTGTCTTGCCTTTTCCCGATTTGGCTTTGGGAGGGGCGGCATTCATTCCTTTGGCTTTGAGTGCTCTAATAACAAAAGGCTCTATATCGTTACCTACCTCATTCGGACGGGGCCGTTCGATTGGGGTAGCTTGAACCGCTCGACATGTTTCCCGCATCGCTTCTACAATGTTATCCAAAGTCGCGCGATTGCCACCGGAGTCGGGATCGAATTTATCCACCTTAGCCCCGCACAGAGACTGAATAACAACCTCGAAGGGGATGCCTTTCACCGGCTTTAGAAACTGCGCAAGTGCCTCTTCTAACTGCTTTTCTCGTTCCGTAGTCATTATTCTTTTCCGGTTATTTGAATAGGAAAGTGATCCATGGGTCTTAAGTCGCGTATGGCAATGTATCTGCAGCGATAGCCGCCACGACCTCCGCCCTTTGCGCCGAAATCACGCAAAGGCGCAGCATCAACATCTTCTGATCTTGCCCATCCAGATATCCTGCATATCCATCCGGGTTTAATATTTCGAGCGTTTCTGTCTGGCGTGTTGATTATTACTTGCACGTAGCATTCTGGCTGCCGCTTCGCGGCATAATCTTCGCGTACTAAAAGGTTCAAAGTATCCCGAAAGGGGAATGCACTTGTTTTAATTTCGATGCGATCGTAAAAATCTGCTTTGCCTTTTGTGTTGAGGACGTCGTGTTTCCTCCAGTCGCCAAGAAACCACTGTCCGAACGCAAACTCTCCAATAAGTCCGGTCAGCGTGTCGATAGGCGACGCAACTGTACGGTTTACCCTTACTGCTTCGATGTTATCTCGGGCAGCATCAAGCATCTCTTGGGTGACTGGTATGTCTATGTATCGCAATGACTTCTCCCTGTTTTAGGGAAAAAGGCACACGATCAGCTCCGCTGCAAGAGAACAATGCGGTTGCTGTTAGTTCCGCTCGCGTTGTTAGAGACGCCCCAGCAGTTGGATGTTTTGGTAAAGTCTTGCTGGTTGATCATCACGCCAAGCGTGGTCAGAGGTAAGCCTTCGGCAGCGGCAATCACATGCTCTTCGAGGCGTACGGTTCCGTTGCGGACCTCTCCCACCTCGAAAGCGATGTGACCTCCTGGACGGGTGACACGGGCTAGCTCCTTCAGCGTGGATGCGACGAATGCTTGCCATCCCTCTACGCTGCGATGCTTAGTGATCTGCACCGTCTTTGGGTCTACACCCAGAAACCAGCATCGCAACCAGTTGTCAGCCTCATAGTTCACGATATCGAGAAAGGGTGGAGAAGTAATGGTGAGGGATACCGACCCGTCAGGGATGGCGGGGGTGTCATGGGACTGGCCAGTCACAAATAGGCTGTCTTTCGCTTCGACCGAACCTTGGGACAGGAGACTTCGCGACTTCTTCTCGATGATTCCTGCAACATTCCGGAGAGGAGGAACCTGCTCGCGCTTTTCATTGATTTTACGCTGTCGCTCGACCGATACGGCTTGGTTCGGAGGTAGGGTATAGACTGAGAAAAAACCTGAGGAATGACCCGTTAGGCGATTGATAGCGACCATTCTGATCCATCGATTAACTTGGTCAAGTTGGCCTGCCTCTTCCTGTTTAATAAGCCACTTCCGCAGGCCCTCGATGTGCGCCAAGACAGTGGGATGGTAGAAAGTCAGCAGATCTTCATTCTCAACACTCTCGAAGCTCTCCCAAGGGATCTCCATTAGCCTTGCCCGAACTTGAGCCAAAGTCGGTGGATTAATCCTTGGCTCAGTGAAAGCTCTGCTTAGAGGGTTAGTATCATTCCCATAGGGAATGCGGCCTCGTAGGGCAGCCTCAACAGGTGTCGTCCCTCGCCCCATAAAAGGGTCATAGACGATCTCGCCTGGTTTGCTCAGGCGTTCGATGAAAAAGGCAGGTAGCTGCGGCTTAAAGCAAGCCCGATAGCTCACCTCATGTATCCGATGCGCTTGGCGCTGGCGAGCGGTCCAAAACTCATTGATAAAGTATGGAGTGCCGTCAATGGTTTCTAGCTGGGTCGCTTCCCCAAAAGCGGAGTAGTCTCCCAACTCTTCGATTATGTTTTTGGGGGATTCGCTCGCAAATAGGGGTAGCTGCTGATTCATTGTCCTGCTCCAAAAATTTTCTTGTGCGCGGCCCGCGCAATATCGCTTTCTCGGCGCGGTGTCGTCTGGACCCTTCCACCAGGCATTTCTAACGTCATTGTTGTGCCAATCTCTCTGGACCATTCCGTGCGCTCGTCGGGCGTAAGGCCGGACCACCAGTCCAGCGCCGCTTCACCGCATTTGTCATCAATCATTGGTGGAGCATATCCGTTTGTCTGTCGCTTCCTTCTGGCGGTGCTGTGACGCTCGTTCTCAACAACGGTTTCCGCAGCACTGCCAAGCCCTTTCCAGCGCCAATCGAACCGGACCGCTACTACACTTCGCCCCTCTCGATCAGGCGTTGCAGCAACCTCAACCGTTCCAAGATCGTTAATGGCCATTACAGCAGGATCGAGAACCCGCTGCCGGAAGGAATTGAAGCGGTCGTAACTTCGTTTGCCGTCGACACCTAGGGACATTTTTAGGTCGCCTAAGTCAAAGCGCCAAGAAGGCCGTCTCAATCGCTTCTTGTCCGCCAATAGGGCGTATAGTTTCCTCGCATGGGGAGGGAGCTGAACGAGAGCTTGCTCTTCAATTTTAGCGAAAGTCTTAGGAGCATTCAGTGCGGCCACCGCAGCAGGAGGAAGAAGAAGGCGTACGATCCGCCCACCATCTTCCCAGACTTCTTGCGCGACCAGTTGAGCGGCCCATTCGGAATCCTTCTCTACACCCTCGAGCTCAATCTTTCGCAGCCGCCGGAGAAGCTGGCGAAGCCAAACGTTGTCATCTCTCGCTCCAGCTCCTCGAAGACTTGCCGTGGGCAAGCTCAGCCAAACGGCATCACCTTTAGCAGGATTGATCCTCTTCTCGTCCAAGGCATTAGCAATGCGCCAGATTAGCGCGGTCATCGCGGGTGTCAGGGGACCATCCGCACGAACTGATATGAGAGAAGAGGGAACTGTCAGGCTCTTGTTCATTCGACAACTGTTATACGACAACAGGATGTTGTCAATATAAGTTGTAGATGCGCTCCGGCGTGTTGTCGTGAACCCTCCGGCGTGTTGTCGTGAACCCTCCGGCGTGTTGTCGTGAAGGCCTGTTTTCGCTCCGGCATGTTGTCGTGAAGGCTGACAGTAACAGTGTTGAAGTGGCGACACTTCGACACTCGACACTTCAACACTGCAAAACAGGATTTACCCCATTCTCCGAATGGCTGTGGCTAGGACTGAAGAGATCGAAGACGAAAAAAACCATTGAAGGCAAAGTGCTCAAGAAGAACCAAGGCGAACGGTTGTAAGATCAGCCGGAGAATACAGCACTTGATCGGGTGTCGAGAGGGCGAAGCGCCTCTCGCCCGGGGGTTTCGAAAGGGGCGCGGAGCGGGCCCCTTCGCCGGA
>NZ_JBELKF010000180.1:0-3762 GCF_042089775.1 Palleronia sp. | reverse complement strand
CAAGTTGATCCTCGATCGCGAAGCGCAGCTCATCGAGTCCATCCAGACGATCGTGGATGAGGTGGGCATGGAAGGCCTGCGCGCCTTCTATCCCGAGCTGGCGACGCTGGTGGACAATTCGCCCATGGCCCTGCGCGCCGAGATCGACCGCGCGGAGCTGATGGCTGCGCTCAAGGAGCTGTCGGCCCAGGACGAGGAAGAGGCCTCGGCCGAGGATGACGCCGCGCAAGACGCCTCCGCTCAGCCCGAGACGATGGGGCCGCAGGGCATCATGGATGTCAGCGTGGCCCCCGTCGGCGCGCTGGTCGACGATGACCCGCTCGCGGAGATGCGCGCCCGTGAAGCCGCGCTCGACGAGCTGCGCGCGGTTGCGGCCATCGGTGGCGAGGAAGACGAGGCTGCCCCGCAGCCGGAGCCCGCCGACATTTTCAGGGCCTTCGCCGACCTCGACGTGATCGAGATCTACGGCATGTCCGGCGATCTGCGGGCGGTCCTGTCCGATGGCCCGGGCGTCACCTCGACGGTCCGCGCCGGTGACGTGATCAAGAACGCCACCATCCTCGAGGTCGCTCCCTCCTACATCACCGTCGCTCTCGATTTGGACCCGTTCAGCGAGACCGACGAGCCGCTCGAAGGCCGGGTGGCGATCCGGCGCTGAGCCGGGCCGTCACGATCTCCCTTGGCAATACCGGCCCTCCCTGCGGGGAGGGCACCCAGAAGGACTAGATGATGAGCGACACCGCGCCCCGCCCGGCCACCGATGGCTCCGAGCTGTCGATCCTCGAGCGGATCGGCAACGCCCGCCTCCTCACCGGCGATGAGGGGCGCGTCAAGATCTCCTCCGACGACCGCCGCTACGTGGCCCTGTTCGACAACAACGTCGCCATTCTCGCCGGCGCGACCCAGTATGATCCGCGCGTGCGCATGGTGGTCAAACAGGCCCGGACCGCGGAGCTCGTCGGACCCGACATCGAATACATCACGACCGAGACCGGCATCCTGGTTGGCCTCTACAAAAAATTCGGGCGCGGCTCGGGCGAGGTGAAGACCGAGTCCATCGACATCGAGCGCCAGGCGCAGATGGCCAGCATCATCAAGGCGGCCGCCGACAAGGGCGCTTCCGACGTTCACATGCTGATCACGCGCGACTACACGGAGGTCCGCTACCGTCTCTACGGCCGCGTGCTCGACATGATGTCGCTGAGCGTCGAGGACGGGAAGGCGCTCGTGCGCGCGACCTTCGCCGTGGCCTCGGACACCGGCAACTCGTCGTCCGACACCTCCTTCCAGCAGGGCGCGCTGACCGTCCGCTCGGGCATCCTCCCGACGAAGGTCAACCTCGTCCGCCTGCAGTATTCGCCGACGACCGAGGGCCGCGGCACGCTGGTCAGCCGTCTCATCTACGTGACGAAGGCCGGTGAGACCGAAATCGACAGCCTCGGCTACTCGAAGCGGCACATCGACGACATCGTCACGATGCGAAAAAGGACGAACGGGCTCTACATCATTGCCGGTAAAACCAGCTCGGGCAAGTCGACCACGCTGCAGCGCGTCCTGAACAAGATGTTCATGGAAAAGAAGCGTGAAATCAGCATGTTCTCCATCGAGGAGCCGGTCGAGCTCGACCTGCCCGGCGCGACCCAGATCGCCGCCAAGAAAGCGCCCGACGGCACCGACGGCTTCATCGAGGCGATGAAGGCCGCCTTGCGGTCCGACCCCGATATCATCGTTCTGGGCGAGACGCGCTCGGAGGAACTGGCCAACCTCGCGATCAAGGCCGTCATGTCCGGCCACGCCGTGTGGTCGACCGTTCACGCGGGCTCGGCGCTCGGTATCCTCGACCGTCTTTCGGACTTCGGCGTGGACAGCTGGAAACTCGTCGATCCGACGGTGGTCCGCGGCCTGATCTACCAGCGCCTGATCGGCGTCATGTGCCCGCACTGCAAGGTCACGATGACCGAGGCCGTGGCGACGGGCTCGATGACCCAGGACCTCGCGGATCGCTGGGCGGCGCTCTTCGAGACGAGCACCGATATTCTGACCTCGCGGGGGCCGGGCTGCTCGAAGTGCATCTCGGGCTTCACCGGTCGGACCGTGGTCGCCGAGTCCGTGCAGACCGATGCCAAGCTCCTCGAGCTCTTCTCGGAGGGCAAGCGGGCGGAGATGCGGCGCTACTGGCTCGAATCCCAAGACACGGGGGGCATGGGCGGCAACCCCGTTCTGCACCACGCCCTCATGAAGGTGGGCGCGGGCATCTGCGACATCGAGAACGTCGAGGAAGGCGTCGACCTGCTCTCGGCCTACGAGCGCGACTTCATGTATCTGCAGCCCCGCCTCCTTGAGGAAGTGGCCGCGATGAAAGCGAGAACCTGACATGGCACTGAGCAAATCCGAGAAGGTGATGGCGAAGATCCAGTTCGGGGGCAAAGCCCGGATGGATTTCTACAAGCAGCTCGCCGCCCTGCTGCGCGCCGGCATGGCCAAGACGGATGCCGTCTACATGGCCTGGCAGGTGGCGTCCTACGAGGGCAAGAAGCCCAAGGAGGGGATCGCCCTGATCCTCGCCGACGTCATCACCTCGATGAAGGACGGCAAGACGTTCGGCCAGGCGCTCCGCCCCTGGGCGCCGCGCGACGACATCATGATCATGGAGGCCATCGAGAACTCCAACGATTTCGCCGGAAACCTCCTCGATTATTGCGAGATGGCCGAGAAGAAGGGGAAGATCAAAGGGACCGTGCTGGGCGGTCTCGCCTACCCGGCGGGCCTGATCCTCGCGATGTATGGCATGGCCTTGTATTTCGGCAAATCGGTGATCCCGCAGATCGCCGAGATCCTGCCGACGAGCGAGTGGACCGGCGGCGCAAAATTTCTGGTCTACATGGCCGATTTTGCCAACTACTACGCCTCGAAGACCGCCATCGGGATCCTGCTGCTCATCATCGTCATCGCGATCGCCCTGCCGCGATGGGCGAAGATGGGCCGCTCCACAGCCGACAAGTTCCCGGTCTTCTCGACCTACAGGATGTACACGGGCATCGGCTTCCTGATGTCGGTCTCCGCGCTCATGCAGGGCGGCGAAAGCACGATGGCGGCCGTCGACCGGTTGCGGCCGAACGCCAACAAGTATGTCGGCCACCGACTGAACCTCGTGAGAAGGCGCATGCTCAACGGCGATAACTTCGGCGCCGCGCTGCACCGGGCCGGCACGGGCTGGCCGGATGCGAAGATGAACCTCTCGATCAAGATCTTCGCCGAGACGCAGGACCTCTCGACGCAGCTGTCGATCCTCGCGAAGGGGTGGATCGACGAATCACAGGCGAGCATCAAGAAGTCGATGGGCCTCGTCGCGACCCTCTGCATGGCCGGCGTGTTCCTGATGGTGCTCGGATCCGTGGGCGGAATCTACGCGGTTCAGGGCCAGATCACGCAGGCGCTCCAGGGCGGCTGACGCGGGTCAAAAAAAATCTCTCCATGATCAAAGGCGTCATCCGCATGGATGGCGCCTCTTTTAATCTTCGATCTCAAGATCTACGGCGCGACCAAGGGCGCCTTATGGCATGATTAAACCCCCTAAGCCGTTGTCAACATTGTTCCTTTTTCCGAGAGGCTCTGGACGGGGGGTGCGGTCTGTGCCTACCTTCACGCCAGAACGAAGCGAGCACGGGGAAGAACATGGGCGCACAGGACTACAGGAACATCGGTAGGGGTGGCGAGCCCTGGCGGCTGCGCCTCGAGCGTATCGATCTCGATATGGACGGC
>NZ_JBELKF010000056.1:0-22796 GCF_042089775.1 Palleronia sp. | reverse complement strand
TCTTGTTCGAGGGCCGTGAATCATGCGGGCCGCACAGCCTCAACCTGATTAATGGATCTCTCGCATAAAATCTCCATTGCATGAGGCGCTCGCCTCCTGCTGGCGCTGTCATAGTCGTTCAAGCGGATGAAAATCAAGTCGCTTGCCGCGTTGCGTATTGCGCGACGGCTTCGTGGTGCGGGCGTCGACGCAATCTTAAGGGCAGAGTGGCCTACCAAGCCTTCTCGCGCATCGCGGCGGGCGACATTTTGAGCCCAAGGTGCAATTACTTCGCGGCCGAACAGGGCTCTACACTGGCGACGATCGAGCGCGTGGCGCAGCCTGTGAGAGCCAAGAATAGGGGACGTGCGTTGCCGTATCGCGAACTGCCAAGGACTTTGGGTGCTGTGAACGCCTGCTGGATCGCAGCGGCCCTAGAGGCCAGCGGGCATGCGGCGCCGAAGATCGACCAGCTTTTGATCGAGCCTGTAGATGCCAACTGCAGCACTACCGCACGACTTCACCTGCGCGGCAGTGCGAACGGAGAGGCGTTGCCGACGACGATGTTCCTGAAGCTTTGCCCGCCGGGCCATGACTTCCTTGGCGCCTCCGAGATCGCCTATTACACGCGCGATTACCGCGATCTCAAAGCCGCTCCGCTCATCCACTGTTATGCGGCGATCGGGCCAGACCCCTCGGATCTAGGAAGCAGCGTTGGCGCAGGGTACGCTCTCCTCTTGGCCGATCTGACTGCAGACTACATCGACAACAAGGTCATTCCCCCGACGGCCGCGCATGCGCGTCGCCTCGGCGGGGCGCTCGGCAAGCTCCATGCGCACCGTCGGGGCGTGGCAGGGGATCCTGATGGCCCGCATAATCTGGACGCCGATCTTGATCGATACCTCGATCACGTAGCGAAGGGGCTGGAGCCTGTGCTGGAGGTACTCGGCAACGAAATCGATGCACCGAGCCGCGATCGTCTGCGGCGGGTCTTCGATGAGGACGTTGAGCGCATGCGACGACGGGCGCGCACCGGGGAGGGTGTTGCCCTCCTCCACGGTGATCCGAACCCCACGAACGTCCTGACGCATAGGAACCAAACGGATCCAGCACTCGGTGGTCCAGCGCTCTACCTTATCGATCGACAGCCGTTCACGTGGTCGCTGCGGCTGTGGCTAGGCGCCATCGATCTCGTTCATGCAAGTGTTCCGTACTGGTCGCCAAAAGCGCGTCGGGATCATGAGCACGACCTTATGCGGGGCTACCACCACGCCTTACTCGAAGGGGGCGTATCGGACCATTCCTGGGAGCGCCTTGTCGAGGACTGGCGGGCTTGCTTGTGCCAGGGCGCACTCATCGCCGTGGAGTGGGGCGCGGAATCGGATGGCATCGAAAACATGCGTTGGCTCTGGCAGGACCAGCTCAACCGCGCCCTCCAGGCGATGCTGGACTGGGACGACGCGTGACGGTCTGATCGTCATCAATCTGGAATGACTGCTTTGTCCTGTGTGGATGGCCCCTGCATGGCAAGACTTTTCTGTGACGGATTTCCTGGTCAGAAGCGGTTTTGTGTCCGGCCTGTTGATGCGGTGCATAAGACCGCTGGCCCTGATGGGGTCCGCAGACCGAGTCCCATTCTGCACATCGGACACGAACGGTCCGGGACAAAGCACGGGGTGTCTCGATCGTTGGGCTGACCTTTGCCATCACTTCCTACGTCTTGCCGTTCGGATAGCCCTTGTCTGTCTTCAGGCGGTTCGCAGCCGATAATCCTCACCGCGGGATAATACCGCCCAAACGATCCGGGCCGTTTTGTTGGCCATCGCCACGGCCGCCATTTTCGCAGGCTTGCGCTCAAGGATGTTGGCGAACCAAGGGTCGAACTTGTCCGGATGCATTTGGATCTGCTTGATCCGTGAGGTCATGCCGAGGACCAGCAAGCGCCGGATATAGCGGTCCCCCATCTTGGAAATATGCCCGAGTCACTCCTTGCCGCCGCTCGATCGGTTGAGAGGTGTAAGGCCGAGCCAGGCGGCAAAGCTACGACCGCAGGGGAATTGTTGTCCGTCGCCGATCGTGGCCACGATGGCGGACGCCGTCACGGGCCCGATCCCCCGGGATCGTCTGCAGTCGGGCGACGCGTTCGTCCTGCTTGGCGACTTGGTTCAGACGCCGACCTTACCATAATACCCGCCGGTGCAATGCTACGAGCTGGTGGCCGAGGTTGGTCACAACGTCCCGTGCGACATCCGGAATGGCGCCCTCCACTCTCTCGAGACACTGCTTGGCGAACGTGATCGCATGGCGGGCACCTTGCCGAATGACGATCCCGAATTCGGCAAGAATACCCCGCAGCATATTCACGATCTGCTCCGCTGGCGGACGATCAGATCCCGCACACGGTGCAACGCCATCACCGCTTGCTGTTCCGGTGCCTTCACCGCCACGAACCGCATCGAGGGACGCGTCACAGCTTCGCAGATCGCTGCCGCATCGATGGCTTCGATGCCGACGAGGCAGGCCGGCAGGGACTAGAAGAAGGCCAGTACCTGCGATCGGCGCAAACTTCGGTTGAAGGCGGTGGTGCCGTCGCCAAAAACGCCATGCACCTGGAAAACGTTCTTTGCCAGATCCAGTCCAATCGTCGAAACTTGCATCGGGTGGCTCCTCTCTCGCAGTCAATGACAACTGCACTATGGCGCATCACGACGCCCGGGAGCAGGAGCCATCCACCCCATCTGCACTGCAGACGACCATCTCTCAGCCTATGCCATCTGTTCGGACTGAATGCACTCGCGCGACAGTTGTGGAGCGACGGGCGGTCGACAATCACCGTTTAGGAACTTGAGCGCCGATTCCCCGTTTTGATAGGCCATATACATCTGGGCGGACATGCACTTCGAAGGCTCACGGAAGGAGGGTCGTCAGTACCATCGCGATGACCCCTGCGACAAAGGGCAGGATCAGGCTCGATGAGAGCCGCAATGCGACGAAGCGCCAGCCCATGATAGGAGCCTCGTACGCCATCACGCGGTGCATCGCGAAGACCGACCAGCCCGCAATCAGCGCGACGATCTGCGGCAGTCCCGCGCCGCCCTGCAGCACGACGAGGGCGAGCGGAAACGAAGTCATAGGTCCACCGGGTAACAGTCCGCCGACGATCGTGGCCAGCAGAATGCCGGCGAGGCCCGATTGCGGTCCGATCACGGAGACCAAAAGTTCAACCGGCAGGACCTGCATGAGGAACGCGGCCGCCAGCAGCGCCAAGGGCAGCCGCATCATCAGGGCTTTGCCCTGCTGTACCGCAGTGCCGCCGGCCGCCAAAAGCCCTTCAGATCCCTCGCGCCGCAGGACAGCCAACGCCAACACGACAACGATGGTCCAGATGGCTAGTGCTGCTGCGGTCATTCTGCAGGCTCCGTCTTCAGCTTGAGGCGCGACGAGCGAACCAGAACCCGCGCAATTATCCCGCCAAGGACCGGCAGAGGTAGGCATGCGATCATCCGGAGAGCGGTGAACTCGCCTCCCATCAACGGCAATTCCCAGATGATCAGCCGGTTGAGGCCGATCAGGGACCACGCAGATAGATAGGCGATAAGCGCGCCGGCATCCGCACCCGCCATCCAGAGGGCGTGTACCACGGGAAACGACGTAAAGGGGCCGCCGGGCGTGACCGCCCCCATGAAAGACGCCAACAGCAGCCCGCGAACGCCCGACCGGTTTCCCAGTAGCGCGGCTACTTTCTCGCGCCCCACGAGGCGCGCAACGAGGCCGCCCATGAGCAGACCCGCCGCGAGTTGTGGCAGGACCAACAGAAGCAGTTCGGCCGCGTCCATGAGGCCGGCAATGACCAAGGGCGATCCGCCCCTCCACCAGCAGGCCGATCCACTGGCAAAAGCGAGCCCCAGAAAGACAAAATCAGATCGCGAAGGCTTCACGCGATATTCCCATGTTGACCTGGGGAACGGCGGCAATCTGCCTGACATAACATCCTCCGCCAGAAGTAGAGGTTTGCCACGCTCGCATGCCGAGGCGTCTTCGCCTCCGGGTTGGGCATACTACTCGCCCGTGGCGGATCAAACCCCTCGCGTCTCGACGCTTCCAACTTCGTCGGAACGTCATGCCGGGTTCATCGCCGTGTCATAGTAGACCGGCAAGAGACGTCCGAATGAATTCGGATGTGGCGATGACAGAGAGAAACTGGACTTATCTACGGGAAGAAATCGTAACGAGGATCGCGCGCGGCGAACTCGGTGAAGGCGACAGGCTCCCGACCGAGGGGGAGCTTGCGGCGCAGTTCGGGATCGGGCGGCACTCCGTCCGGCGGGCGATGGCAGCCCTGTCGATCGAGGGCTTGCTCAGCGTGGAGCAAGGGCGGGGAACCTTCGTCCGGACCCAGCCTCTCATCACGTATCGCATCGGCAAGCGGACGCGCTTCCGCGAGAATCTCGAGGCTCAGGGTATTCGACCCGTTACAGACCTGATCGTGGTCGAAGTGATGGACGCACCCGAGCGCGTGGCGCAGTCGCTCAGGATCGAGGCCGGCATGCCGGTCCACCGGGCGCTGACGCGCGGTCGCGCCAATGGCGTGCCGATCAGCTTGGGCCAGTCCTTCCATGAAGTCGCCCGCTTCCCTGATTTTGGCAGCCGGCGCGAAGCGGGGCAGGGGATCAGCGAGATCTACCGGGCTCATGGAGTCGCCGACTACTTTCGCCGGGACACCACGATCTTCGCGCGGCGGCCCGATCTCGACGAGGCTCGGCTGCTCGAGCAGCTCTCCGACCAGCCGGTCATGGTGCTGCAGAAAACCGACATCGACCAGGCCGGTCAGCCGATCGGCTGCTCCGAATCGATCTGGTCGGGGCACCGCACGCGCTTTTCGATCACGAGCCTCGATGACCTGGAAGAATAGGAGCGACCATGTTCGATCAGACCCACACTGGGGGGGCGGAAGACCATGCGACCTTCCTTGCGACATGTGCGGCATCCCCGCCTGACGAGATCAAGGCCGAAGCCGAGATGATCCTGCCGGCGCTCGGCGCCGTCGACGTGCTGCAGAGCCGGACCGGCCTTATCATGCAGCCGATGCGGGACACCGTGACCGGCACCGATTTCCATCTCGGCGAGGTTCTGGTGGCGGAGGCACATGTCCGGCTGCCCGAGCATGGCGTCGAGGGCTACGGGATGGTGGTGGGCCGCGACCTGGAACAGGCGATGGCGATGGCGCTGCTGGACGCTGCGCGGGCGGCCGGGACGGCGCGCGAGCGGCTGACGGCCTTCGTCCGCACCCAATCCGAGGCGGCGGCACAGCGGGACGACGCGCTGTTGCGCCGGGTCGAGGCGACCAAGGTCGAGATGGAGACGTTCTGATGTTCGCAGACCCCACACCCGATGCCGACGAGCAGCGGGACAACGCGACGTTCGCCGCCGTGCTCGGAGCTCTTGCCCGGCCGGGAACGGAGCAGACGCTGCCCGAGCCGGACCTGCTGACGGTGGCCCGTGCGCTCATCGACCGGGAGTGCCGGGCGGCAGCGGATGACGAAGAGATGCGTTCGGCACTGGGGGCACTTGGTGCCACGGTCGTCCTGCCGGAGCTCGCAGATCATGCCGTGCTGGCTGCCGGAGACGCCGAGTTCCTCGCGAGGCTGCCGGTCGGAGACGCGCTCTACCCCGAGCGGGGCGCCACGGCGATCGTGTCGGCGCGGATCGGTGAGGGCGCGCGGCTGCGTCTCACGGGGCCTGGCATCGAAGTCGCGGAAGAGATGGCAATCGCGGTGGACGCGGCGTTCTGGGCGGCGCGCAAGGCGGCGTGTCGCTATCCGCTGGGGATCGACCTCATCTTCGTCGACGGCGCGCGAACGGTCGCAGTTCCGCGATCAACCAACGTGGAGGTGATCTGATGGCCTATGTGGCAACGCGCGGCGGCGAACGTGCGATCGAGCAGGCGGAACGGCTGTACCGCGAGACATTGGGGACGATCGACGCCGAGCGCGTGGCGACGATCGAGCACGCTCTGCCGTGGCTCGTGGACCGGGTGATGGGGGAGTCGTCGCTATACGCGCCGGACCTCGCGGCGCTGGCGCTGGCGCAGACAGGGGGCGATCTGTACGAGGCCGTGCTGCTGCTCAGGTCGTGGCGGACGACGCAGCCGCGGCTTGGCATCGCCGAGCCAATCACGCCGGAGACGACGCTCGTGCATCGGCGGATCTCGGCTGCGTTCAAGGACATTCCCGGCGGCCAGGTGCTTGGGCCGACCCTGGACTACGCCCACCGGTTCCTGGCGACGGACGTGCTGCGTGGGCAGCCGTTCGAGCCCGCAGCGGTAGAACCCGCGGCGCGGCCGGCGCCCGCGACGCGCCCGGCGTTGTCGGACTGGCAGAAACGGCAGGGGCTGGTGGCGGAGCCGGCGCGGCAGGACGTGGCGAAGGACGACATCCCTGACCTGACGCGCGAGCCGCTGCTTTTCCCGGCGAAGCGCGCGCACACGCTGCAGAGCCTCGCGCGGGCCGAAACGGGCGGTGTGCTGGCCTTGGGGTACTCGGCGATGCGGGGCTACGGGCAGGCGCATCCGACGGTGAACGAGCTGCGGCTGAACGAGGCCGAGGTGCGGGTGACGCATCCGAGCGGGACCGTGTTCAGTGCGGGACGGGTACGGACGAGCCAGGCAGAGGTCGTGAACGCGAAGAAGGGCGGAGAGCTGAAGCTGGGCTTCTGCGGGACGTTCGGGTGGAACGAAGTGAAGGTGATCGCCGGCGCGACGCTGGACCTCAACGCGCCGGGGGCGCCGGCGAAGAGCCCGCTGAACGAGGAGTTCTTCCTCTACCATACCGAAGCCGTCGAGGCGTCGGGGTTCTGCATCCACTTCAAGCTGCCCCACTACGTCACCTTCCAGTCCGCGCTCGACAACCTGCGCGGGGCGAAGGCGGCGCAGCCTGAAGAAGCACGGCAGGAGGAAGACGCATGAGCCTGACGGATCTGACGAATGACTGGGCCGCGTTCAGCTACGGCTTTCTCGACCCTTCCGCGAAACGCGAGCTGCGCCGCGCGATGGTCAAGGCCGTCGCGATCCCGGGCGCCCAGGTGCCTTACGCCAGCCGCGAGGTGCCGATGGCGCGGGGCTGGGGGACGGGCGGCCTGCAGGCGACGCTGACCCTCATCAACCCGGCCTCTGTGGTGAAAGTGATCGACCAGGGGGCGGATGACAGCGTCAACGCGGCCTCCATAAGGCGCTTCATCGCGCGTGTCTCGGGCGCGAAGGAGACCTGGGATACGAGCGAGGCGACGATCATCCAGTCGCGCCACCGGATCCCCGAGGAGAAGCTGCGCGAGGACCAGGTGCTGGTCCTTCAGGTCCCCAACCCCGAGCCGCTGCGCTCGGTCGAGCCCGACATGAGCCGCGCGCGAGAGATGCATGGCGACGCGGATTACGGCCGGCTGTGGCTGACGCTCTACGAGCAGATCGTGCGCTCGGGGCGGGTGATGCAGGGGGCGAGCTATCCGTCGCTGGTGAACGGGCGCCACGTGATCACGCCGTCGCCGATCCCGCGGTGGGACGTGCCGAAGCTCGACATGGCGCGGCACCTGACGATCCTGTCGGCGGGGCGCGAGAAACGACTCTACGCGGTGCCACCCTTCACGCGGGTCGAGCCGCTTGTGTTCGACGACGTGCCCTACCGGGTCGAGGATCATGCGCGCCTCGTTTGCCATCGCTCGGGCGTGAGCGGGTTCTTCATGAACGAGATTCCGCAGGACGGGGGTGCCACGCTCTACGAACTGTCGGACAGCAACCTCGGGATCAAGGCGATCCGCCGTGCCGAGGGCGAGGAGGTCGAGATCGGCGAGACCTGGTATCAGGACGGGGAGTTTCGGCCATGAATGTCGAACCACGGATCGAGGCCGCGCCGCGGCTGATGACGACGCCGCCGCTGATGCGGCTGGAGGGCGTCAGCATGAAGTACGGGCCGGTCGTCGCGCTGAACGACGTGTCGGCGACGGTCTATCCGGGCGAGGTCATGGGGATCGTCGGCGAGTCCGGGTCGGGCAAGTCGACGCTGCTGCGCCTGATGAACCTGGAAGAGACACCGGACGAGGGCGACTACCGGCTTGATCTGGACGAGGGGCCGCAGGGCAACTTCTTTGCGCTTGATCGGTACGCGCGGCGACAGCTCTGCGCCCGGGCGATCGGGATTGTCTATCAGAACCCGCATCTGGGATTGCTGATGCGGCACACGTCCTCGGGCAACGTGGCCGAGCGGCTTCTGGTCGCGGGCGAGCGGCGCTTCGGGGCCTTGCGCTCGCGCGCCGAGGAGGCGCTGAGCGCGTCGGACTTCCCCGTGGCGCGGATGGACGCGCTGCCGATCGAGCTGTCGGGCGGGATGCAGCAGCGGGTGCAACTGGCCAAGGCGATCGCGCTGGAGCCTGCGGTCCTGCTTCTGGACGAGCCGACGACGGGCCTCGACGTCAGCGTGCAGGCGCTGGTTCTGGATACGCTCAAGCGGCTGCAGCGGGATCTCCGGATCACGATGGTGATCGTCAGTCATGATCTGGGCGTGATCCGCACGATGGCGGACCGGGTCATGGTGATGCGCCGCGGTGAGGTGGTGGAGTGCGGGCTGGCCGATCAGGTCTTCCAGGATCCGCAGCACGCCTACACCCAGCAGCTCGTCCACGCCAAGCTATGAAGGATATCGCGATGCAGAACGTGCTGACCGTCGAGAGCCTGGGCAAGAGCTTTCGCATGCACCACCTCGAGCAGACGCTGCCGGCCTTCGAGCGGGTGAGCTTCACTCTTGCCGCCGGAGAGTTCCTGCTGCTGTCGGGGCCGAACGGCGCGGGCAAGTCGACGCTGCTGCGCACGCTCTACCGCAGCTACTTGCCGTGCGAAGGCGCGATCCGCTACCGCACGACCGAGGGTGTCATCGACCTTGCGCAGGCGGCGGATGTGGACATCGCGTTGCTCCGGCGCCGCGAGATCGGGTTCGTCACGCAGTTCCTGATGGCGCGGCCCCGGGTCGCGGCAGAGGACCTGGTGGCCGAACCGCTGCTGCGGGCGGGCCGCTCACTGGACGAAGCACGGGACGAGGCGCGGCGGTGGCTCGACGCGTTCGGGGTCAAGCGCGACCTCTGGCAGGCTTATCCTTCGACCTTCTCGGGGGGCGAGCAGCAGAAGGTGAACCTCGCGCGGGCGCTGATCCTGCCGCAACGGCTGTTGCTGCTGGACGAGCCGACGGCGTCGCTGGATGCCGGGGCTCGGGCGGCGCTGGTCGCGCGGCTGGAAGAACTGAAGGATCAGGGCGTGGCCATTGTGGGGGTGTTTCACCATCCGGGCGATGTCGAGCAGCTGATCGACCGAACAATCTCGCTGGGGAGTGTTTCCGATGTGGCTGTCTGATTTTCGCGTGGTCCTGCCCGACCGGGTGATTGAGCGCGGCGCCGTCCGGATCGAGGGGGGGCGGATCGCCGAGATCCGCAACGAACCTGTCGCCGGGGCCGGCCGGCTGGGGCAGGGGCGCCTGCTGATGCCTGGCTTCATCGACATGCATGGCGACATGATCGAACGCGAGGTCGAGCCGCGCCCCGGCGTGCGGATGCCGCTGGCGCTGGGGCTGCGCGACCTCGACCGGCGGCTGAAGGTGGCGGGCGTTACCACGGCCTACGCGGCCGTCAGCTTTCAACCGGGGTCGGCCTATGGGCATGTGCGGCACTTCGAGACCACGAAGGAACTCTTGCGCGAGTTGAAGCGGATGCGCCCGAAGCTCAAGGTCGATCACCGTGTTCACGCGCGGTTCGAGGTGACGTTCCCCGATGCGCTGGAAACTGTCGAAGAGCTGATCGCGGACGGCACGGTGGACCTGGTCTCCCTGACCGATCACACGCCGGGGCAGGGGCAGTACCGGGATCTTGAACGCCACGTCGCGCGCATCGCGAGCGAGCGCGGGCTGTCTGACGCAGAGGCGCGCGTGGCGGTGGCCGATCGTATCCGCGAGAAGAGCCAGAAGATGGAGCAGCTCGAACAAGTGCTGCAGGCGATGTCGAAGCTTTGTGCGGCAAACGGGCTGAGGTTGGCGAGCCACGACGATGACACGCCAGCCAAGGTCGCGCTGATGCAGCAACTCGGAGCGACGATCAGCGAATTCCCGGTGACGGAAGAGGCTGCGCACGCGGCGCGTGCATGCGGAATGGTCACTGCGATGGGTGCGCCGAATGCCCTGCGGGGGCAGTCCTATTCGGGCAACCTCTCGGCGCGCGAGGCCCATGCGGCGGGTCTTCTCGACATTCTTGCGGCGGACTACCACCCGTCAGCAATCCTCCCCGCGGTTCTGATCCTGGCCAAGTCCGATCCCAAGGGGCTGGCCGGAGCAACCCGCCTCGCTACGGCGAATGTCGCCGATGCGCTGGGTCTGTCAGATCGCGGGCGGATTGCGACGGGGCTGCGCGCCGATCTCGTCATCGCCGATGTCGCCGATGTCGGCCATGTCTGCGGTGTCTTCAGCGCCGGCCGCGAGGTCTTTTCGGACGGCACCCTGGCATCGCCCGTCCCTGCGTGATTGGCCGCGAAGCCATTCCTCACCTGTCTACAGAGGGCGCCCGATCATGGCGCCCTTTTGCGTTTCCGGCCGCCATGTTTCCGTCACTGAACTGACACCCAACTGTCGGAAAAAAATCATTCGGATGTTAGGGCGGCGTTACGGCCCCGGGTGAAACTGGGGACATGAAGAACGCACACCTTTCCCTCGTCGGCGTCAGCCGGGATTTCGGCCCCACACGGGCCGTGAGTTCGGTGACGCTCGACATTGAAGCGGGGCAGTTCGTGGGCATCATCGGCCGCTCCGGCGCCGGGAAGTCCACGCTTCTCCGCCTGATCAATCGCCTGGTCGACCCCACCGAGGGGACGATCCACTGCGGGGACATCCCCGTGACGAGCCTGCGCGGCCGCGCGCTGCGCCAGTGGCGCCGCGACTGTGCGATGATCTTCCAGCAGTTCAACCTGGTCGATCGGCTCGACGTCCTCACGAACGTCCTGATCGGGCGCGTCGCCGAGCATGGCTTCCTGACGTCGATGGCGATGCACTTCACCGACGCCGAACGCACGCAGGCCCTGCAGGCGCTCGAGCGGTTTTCGCTGCTGCCGCAAGCGCTTCAACGGGCTGGAACGCTGTCCGGCGGGCAGCAGCAGCGGGTCGCCATCGCCAAGGCGATGGTGCAGCAGCCGAAGATCATGCTGGCGGACGAGCCGATCGCCTCTCTCGACCCGGCGAACGCGACGCTCGTCATGGACGGGCTTCGATCGATCAACCGCGAGGACGGGCTGACCGTTCTCGTCAACCTCCACACCCTCGATACCGCGCGCGCCTATTGCGACCGCATCATCGCGATGCGCGACGGGCGCGTCTATTTCGACGGCAATGCCGCGCAACTCACGCCCGACGTGATCCGCGACATCTACGGTACCGAAGGGCTTCGCGACTTCGACGAAGGCGTGACCTCGACCGCGGCGCGCGTTCGCGAGCCCGCATAATCCCCATCACCACGAAAGAAGGTTCAGCCATGAAGACCATGACAACCGCCGCCATTCTCGCGCTTCTCGCGACCACGGCTATCGCTCAGGACTGGAAGGACGACTACCAGGTCGTCAGGTTCGGCATCCTCTCGGGCGAGAACGAGCAGGATCGCATCCAGCGCTACACGGCGCTCGAAACCTACCTCGAAGAGGAGCTCGGCGTCGAGATCGAGATCTTCACTGCCGGCAACTACGACGGTGTCGTGCAGGCGCTGGCGGCCGACCAGATCGAATTCTCGTTCCTCGGATCGTCCGCCTATGCCGCAGCCTACACGGCGACAGACGGTGGGGTGGTGCCCCTTCTGACCTCGCAAAACGAAGACGGCTCGACCGGCTACTATTCGATCATCGTCACCCGGTGCGACAGCGGCATCACCTCGCTCGACGATCTTCAGGGCAAGACGATGGCCTTCGCCGATCCCGACAGCACGTCGGGCTATGCGGTGCCATATTTCAACCTGGTCGACCAGGGCTACGAGCCCAGCGTCCATTTCGCGGCAACGCCGTTCTCGGGCAGCCACGAGGCGGGGGTGCAGGCTGTCGTGAACGGGACGTTCGACGCGGCAGCCACCTACCAGGACAATGACACCTCGGGCATCCCGCAGCGGATGGTCGAGAAGGGCATGATCGAAGACGGCAGCGTCTGCACGATCTGGGAATCGCCCGAGATCACCTCGGGGCCGTTCACCGCGCGCGCGAACTTGCCGCAGGGCCTGATCGACGACATGGCGAACGCGCTCGAGGCGTTCCCCGAGAAGGACCCGGAGGGCTACGCCCAGGTCAGCGGTAGCGTCGAGGGCGACGACAATCCGACCGTCGGCTACGCCCGTGTCGACCACGACCGCTACCAGTGGATCGTCGACATGCGCGAGTGGATGCGCCAGCAGCGCCGGGGCTGAGGCCTTGCCTTACAGGGGAGGGGGCGCGGCGACGCGCCTCCGATGACGCATGAGCATCACGGCTGATTTCCAAGAACCGCTGTCGGACCGGGATCGGTTCGAAGCAGAATACGCGGCCAACCGGCGCAGGTCGCGGCTAACCTGGATGGTCGGAGCGGTGATCTTCGTCGCCCTGTTCACGCTCACCAGCTGGCTCGGCGACTTCTTCAAGGTCACGCAAGTCACGTCTTCGGACGGCAGCCGGGAGTGGCGGTGGATCATCCCCGCCGGTCTGCCGCGTCTGGGCGAGTTCCTCGCCATGACGATCCCCGATCTGTCGTGGCGGACCCTCGGCGCCGACCTTGCCGAATGGTTCTGGCGTTGGGACATCTGGCTCGGGCTACTGATCGAGACGATCCTCATCGCCTTCATGGCCACGCTTCTCGGGGTCGTCGGTGGCTTCGCCCTGTCGTTCCCGGCCGCGCGGAACCTCGCGCCCAACCGGATCGTGCTGTGGGTCTGCCGGCGCTACCTGGAGATCGCGCGCACGGTGCCCGAGCTCGTCTGGGCACTGATCTTCGTCTTCTGCTTCTCCGTGGGGCCGATGGCAGGCGTCATGGCGATCGGGCTGCACACCTGCGGATCGCTCGGAAAGCTGTATTCCGAGGTCAACGAGAACATCGACATGCGGCCGCTCGAGGGCATCACGGCCTCGGGCGGCACGTGGTTCGACAAGATCCGCTATGGAGCGGTGCCGCAGGTCATGCCGAACATCATCAGCTACACGCTGATGCGGTTCGAGATAAACGTCCGTGCCTCGTCGATCATCGGCTACGTCGGGGCTGGCGGCCTCGGGCAGGAGTTCCGCATCGCCCTGAGCTTCCAGGAATATACCGACCTCAGCGCGCTCTTCGTGATCGTGTTCGTGACCGTCACGGTCATCGATTACGCCTCGGAAAAGCTTCGGCACAGCATCATCGGAATGGAGCGGACATGACCGTGACGCATGACGACATCACCCGTGCCCGCGCCGCCATGCCGCGCGCGTTCCGGGCGGCGCCGCGCGAACGGGTACGGCGGGCTCTCATATGGGTCCTGCTGACCGGCCTGACCGCCTATTGCCTGTGGAGCTTCGAGATCACACCTCAGCGGATCTGGTCGGGCCTCGGTCGGCTCGGCAGCGTGATGGCGTTCATGTTCCCCCCGCATGTCTGGACCAGCTGGGCAGAGTTCGCCGAGATCCTGCACGGGCTGGGCGAGACACTGTCCATGGCTTTCCTCGGCACGCTTCTCGGCGCGGTGGTGGCATTCCCGCTGTCGTTCCTTGGCGCGAAGAACATCAACCGGCTGACACCGCTTCGGATGGGCGTCCGGCGCGGCTATGACATGATCCGCGCCTTCGAGACGCTGATTCTTGCGCTCATCTTCATCCGCGCCTTCGGCCTTGGACCGCTGGCGGGGATCCTCGCGATCGCCGTGAGCGAGATCGGAACCTTCGCAAAGCTCTTCTCGGAAGCAATCGAGAACACCTCCGAGAAGCCGGTTCAGGGAGTCGCGGCATCGGGCGGGTCGCGCTTCCACACGATCCGCTACGGCGTCCTGCCTCAGGTCAACCCGGTGATCCTGTCGGTGCTGCTCTACAACTTCGAGTCGAACGTCCGGTCGGGGACTATCCTGGGGATCGTGGGGGCGGGCGGCATCGGCTTCCTGCTCTCGGACCGGATCGCAGCTTACCGGTGGGATGAGGCGTGGTCGATCATCTTCCTCATCATCGCGATGGTCTACATCATCGACTGGCTTTCGGCGGCCATCCGGGCCCGACTGATCGGAACGTCCGAGGTGCCAAGATGAAACGGCTGAACGAGACGCCGAACATCCACGAGACGGCGTCGGTCGTCGATTGCACGCTGGGAAGATGGACCGAGGTTCAGGCGCATGTCGCACTGCGCGAGGTCGAGCTGGGCGACTATTCCTACATCGTGCAGAACAGCAGCGCGATCTGGAGCACGATCGGCAAGTTTTGCTCGATCGCCCAGAGCGCGCGCATCAACCCCGGTAACCACGCCACCTGGCGGGCCAGCCAGCACCACTTCACCTACCGCGCCGCGCAATACGACCTCGGCGAGGACGACGACGCCTTCTTCGAGTGGCGGCGCAGCCACTGGGTCACGATCGGGCACGACGTCTGGATCGGGCACGGCGTCACGATCTTACCGGGTGTCAGCATCGGCGATGGCGCGGTGGTGGGGGCCGGAGCCGTCGTGTCACGCGAGGTGGCGCCCTACACGATCGTCGGTGGCACGCCTGCCCGGGTGCTCAAACGGCGTTTCACCGAAGCGCAGGCCGACGCCCTGCAGCGGATCCGCTGGTGGGACTGGGGGCACGGCCAACTTCGCGAAGCGCTGCCCGACATCCGCAGGCTTTCCATCGACGAGTTCATCGAGCGTTATGCAGCCGGGTAATATGGAAACCTGGCCTTCAGCCGGCGCGGATCCTGACCAGCTCAGGGGGCGCTTCATCGCTGTCATCGGCCCATCAGGTGTCGGCAAAGACAGCGTCATGGCTGGCCTTCTCGAGCGGCACCCAAGCCTGGTGCCCGTGCGACGCATCATCACCCGCCCCGCCGAAGCTGGCGGAGAGGACCACCAGCCCGAGAGCGCTGAGGCCTTTCGGCGTCGCGAAGCGCAGGGGGATTTCGTCCTGAGCTGGCGCGCTCACAAGCTGCATTACGGGATCCCCGCCACCGTGCTGCCGCTTCTCGAGGCAGGGCAGGACATCCTCGGCAACCTCTCGCGCGGAGTCCTGGGTGCAGCGGACCGCGTCTTCCCGCGGCTGGAGGTCCTGAGCCTCCGCGCCGACCCGGTCACTCTTGCAAAGCGTCTCGCCGGTCGCAAACGAGAGACCCCCGCAGAGATCGCGGAGCGACTGCGGCGAGCCGCTGCGCCCCTGCCGTCGAACCTCAGGGTCCACGAGATCTGGAACGATGCTTCCTTGGCGGACGCGGTTGAGGCCGCCAGCCGGGTGCTCTATCCGCCCAAGGGGTAGCGGCGGATCAGCCGGAAGAACCCGTCCTCGCCCTCGCCGACCAGTGCGATGTCGCGGATCACGAAGCGTGGGGCACAGAGCGGCCGCAGGATCGGCGCGAGCGCATCGAGCGTGCGCTCTCCATCCACTTCGGTGACGGGGCCGGTCAGGGTGATGTGGAAACGGAATCGCTCCATCACGTGGGGATACCCCCACCGCTCGAGCAGTCGCAGTTCATCTGCCGACAGCCTCTCGGGCTTGCGTCGCGCCAGTTCTTCCTTGGTCAGCGGGGCGCGGTACCTGTCGAACTGCTCGACAATGCCGGCCGCAAGCTCCGATACGGGTGCAGCTTCTCCACTGGGCACGAGGGCCAGGAAGCGCGACAGCCTGACCGCTACCAGCCGGCCAGTGCTGGCTGGCGGGGTCGACGCGGCGAACGCGGCAAGGTCATCCGAAAGCTCGGCTTCACTCGCTCCGTCGGCAAGACGGAAAGGAGCCTTGAGTGTCCCGTGCAACCCGTATCTCCGTGGGGTCGCCGTCAGGTCTTCGACGCTGGCCGGCAGGCCCGGAATGTCAGGGTGCGGAACGCTCGTACCATTGCGCACGTCCCAGCCAAGCCAGGTGGCTCCGAAGTCGGCCAGGGCATCGTCCGGCAAGAAGTAGAGGGCATAGCGACGGAACGACATGAACATCCTGTGGCTTGGGCGCATCGACAAAAATTGAGCCGAGATATGCAGCATGCGTTCTCGACTGAGAAGTGCAGTTCGAGCGGTGCCAAGCGATGTGCCGGAAATCCCCTCAGGCCAAGGAGCAAAACACCCGATCTGGGCGGGTCCGAGCGCGCGCGCTCGACCATGCTTTCCCGCGCAGCGTAAGCCTGACCCGACGAGGGCAGAGCCGAGAGACTTCTATGGCAGGCACCGTGGTTGCCGTCGAAAAGGACGCGGCACATCGCTTCTCGAAGGTCCTGGTGCCTGAGATCCTCGTTGTGGAGGGGCTGGGCGTTGAAGGCGACGCGCATCAGGGGACGACCGTCAAGCATCGCTCCCGCGTGGCAGTCGATCCCAGACAGCCCAATCTGCGGCAGGTCCACCTGGTACATTTCCGAGTTCTTCGCAGAGATTGCAGAGAAGGGCTTCCTCGTTCAGCCGGCGGACTCGGGAGAGAACATAACAACGTCCGGTATCGATCTGCTCGCCCTGCCCGGCTGCGCTCCCGTGGTGCCAGTGGTGACATTCCTGCGTTGCGGGCCGGGTGACATTTCAGGATGGTTGCAACAGCGCCGCTCGCGCTTCCGACCAGACGGAGTGCACGATCTCGCCGGTTGACTCGTTGCGTGCCAGCCGTGCGCTCTGTCCGGCCCATGCCTGGATACGCGTCAGGTCGTTGCCCCTTGCGCCAAGCGCCCGCATCGGACCCGTCGCCGAGCGCTGCAGAGGAAAGGGAAGGGGCGCGATCGTGTCGGCGCGTTCGGTGGCGGCGACGTAGTCGGTCCGCGATGACCGCCTGCGCGGTCCGGAAAAGGCGACGTAGTCGCCGTGTCCTCGGGTCGGGCGCGGCCGATGGCATCGGCCCATGCCGGCGCGATGGCGGCCTCGGGAGTGCGCAGAAAGGCTGTGCCGATCTGCACGGCCGACGCGCCGAGGGCGAGCGCGGCCACGATGCCGCGCGCATCCGCTATATCGCCGGTTGCAATCACCGGCACGCTAACCGCGTCCGTGATCGCAGGCACAAGCGCCAGCAATCCGCACATCTGCGCGTTTGCCCTGTCGGCATCGAAGGCTCCACGACGTCCACCGGCTTCGCTGCCTTGCGCTATGACGGCGTCGGCTCCCGCAGCCTCGGCTTGGAGCGCCTCCGCGACCGAGGTGGCAGTCGCGAACCAGCGGATTCCTTTTTGCTTCATACGGTCGACGACATCGGGCGGAAACAAGCTCATGATCGAGGACATCGCCGCCGGTCGGGCTTCGATCAGTGCCTCGCATTGATCGGCAAAGGGCACTGAGACGCCAACAGAAAGGTCCGCTGGAGGCGGACCTCAGCCCTTCAGGAGCTCTGCAACCGCCCGCTCGTGAACGGCGTCGCGATGCGGCTCGGGGTCGGGCACCCAAAGGTTCATCTGGAACGGACCGTCGCTTGCAGCCCGAACCTCGGCTGCCCACCTGGCGATCGCATCCGTGTCCATCAGCAATGCACGGCATCCGCCCATGCCGCCGCCATCGGCAGCAGCCAGCGCAGGAGGGCAAGCGCCTGCCATCGGAGCCATTAGGAGGGGGGGCGCGTGCCATACGCCGCGCAGAACCCGTCGACTCGCCTCAAAGCCTCGTCCAGCATTGCAGTCCGCCTTCGCCGGTGATGCCGTCGCCCCACGGAGACGTCCAAGCCAATCGAGCTTCTCACGTGCCCGTAATGCGTGGCATTATGGGTGTTCCACTTAACCAAAGCTATCAGCATGATGGCTGAGTGGCCGAACGTTCGTGTATGGGGCAGCGAAAGCTCGCTTCGTCCCCACAGCCGACCACCATCCTCTCAACCTGAAGGCGCTCGCGCGACAGTTGTGGAGTGGCGGGCGGTCGATGACCACCGTTTCAGGGGTCTTCTTTCGGAAACGTTCAACCCTTAGCGGGAATCCATTCGACTATGCCAAGGTCTGCTCCGAGATTTCGCGTGGCGGTTCACCCAAGAAACTCGGGACGTCGGCTTTTCTGCGCACCGGGCGTTTGCCGCGCGGTGTTCGGGAGGCCGACGCGCGGATAGACCGCGCCGTCGCTACCCCATGCAAGAAGGTCTGCTCCGGTCGGTCCTATCCATCCCGAACATCTATCGGAATACGCTGTCTCGTGGGCTGAACCTTACCTGCACGAACACCCACAGCAGCGCGACGGCCAGAACCGGCAGGCTGGCAAATGCGAGAATCGGACATCCGAACCCGGTCACGATTGCACCCGAGGCGAACACGCAGATCGTTGCTCCAAGAGCAATCAGCGTGTCGTTGGTACCCTGCACGACGGCACGCTCGTCGGCCGACACCGCACTAGCGAGCATGTTCGTGGCACCGATGAAGCCGAAGTTCCAGCCGACCCCGAGCACTATCAGAGCCCCGTAGAAGTGATGTGCGGACAGGCCGCTAGCCGCCATGAGCGCCGAGACGACAAGGAGTGCCAGCCCCGTTACCACGACCGGAACGGTGCCGAACCGCTTGATGGCGAAGCCGGTAAAGAAGCTCGGCGCCAACATTGCGACCACGTGCCAGCGAACGACATCGCCCGCCAGTGCTTCCGGGTAGCCCGCCCCCGTCATGGCGAGCGGGGTGGGCGCCATAATCAGCACCATGATCCCTTGCGACACCGCGCCAACGATCACCGCCGTCAAAACGGGGCCACGGCGCAGGATCGCGAGCAGCGCCGCACGGTCCAGACGAGGACGGCTCGACGGGGCATGCGGACGAAGGTTAGCGGCAGAAGACCTATCAGCGTGACCGCACAGATCGCGGCATAGGCGCCTGCCAAGGGCGTTGGCGCGAACAGGTCCTTGGTCCAGATGAACAGCTGCGGCCCCAAGAAGGCGGCGATCAGACCGGAGGTCAGCACAAGCGAGATCGCGACCGGCTGCCAGTTCGCTTTCACGGGCGGCGTATGTATGACCTGCGCTACGTCTCGCTCGGCGGCGGACCCGCGCGTTCATCCTGTGGTCTGACGCTCGGGGCGGAAGGCGCCCTCGCGATTGACGGCGCCGGAAGGGACCTCCTCGTCCCCGGAGGCTCGGGCGCCGACGTCCTGCTGACGAACGAGCACGTCCTCGCCGCAATCCGATCGCGGCTTGCGCCAGATGGCGCCGGGCGGGTAATCTCGGTGTGCTCGGGATCCCTCGTCCTGGCCGCCGCCGGCGTGCTCGACGGGCGGGTAGCCACGACGCACTAGTCACGCGAGCCGGACACGCGCCGTTTCCCCAGCATCGAATGGGACCTCGACCGGATCGCGGTGTCCGGCGAGCGGGTGTTCACCTCCGCCGGCGTGACGTCCGGCATCGACCTGGCGCTCGCGATCATTCGCAGGGACGGTGGCCACCGCGCGGCCCTGGAGGTCGCGCGCGAGCTGGTGGTCCAGCTGCGGCGCACGGGTGGGCAGAGCCAGTACGCCCTGCATATCGCTGGACAAATCGCTGGCCCGGATGCGTTCTCATGCCTGATCGAGACCGTCATCAGCGAACCGGGGCGCCGCTGGACGCTCGATGACATGGCCGCGGAGGCCGGAATGAACCGGCGCACACTTACGCGTCACTTCAAGGCCCATCTTGCGATCTCCGCCGCTCGTTTCATCGAGAGGACCCGGGTCGACCATGCCCGCAGCCTTCTGGAAGCGGAGCTGCCGCTCAAGCGGGTCGCGCGCGAGGCCGGGTTCGGCGACCTCCAGCGCATGCGCCGCGCTTTCCAGCGCCGCTACGGGGTGAGCATTGCGGAATACTTGGCGACATTCGGAAATGAGGCAGTGGGTCGCTACGCTAACTCCTGCGCGACGATCGCACGAAGCGCTCCCGCCATAGAACACGCGGCCATCGCCGACTTGTCAGAAATCCGCGAAAGGGAACGTTCGAAGGGACCTAACGCTGCGCTCGCATTACGATCCACCGAAGCCACCATTCACCGAGACCGCATCATCGTTCACTCAGGCTCGGAGCGGTCGATCGCTGCGTGACGCCTGCAGCGCGGAGGAAGCGTACGGGCCCCCACTCAGGGGCAGGTCGTAGCAATTTCTATGCGAGGTCGTTTCAGGAACGCGAAGGGCGCTTTAGCGAAAGCGGCGTCGATTAAGTCGCTGAGGGAGACGTTCGTCGCCGGGGCCACCTGAGAATGCACCGTCATTCAAAGACCTGCCATTCATGTTGAGGGGGTGGGTTCCTGCCGGTCATTCGCCGCGCGGCCGACCGACGCTTGCACAGCGAGGTTTTCGTCAGCCTTCGTCGATCGCCTCGAACGCCTCTCGGGCTGCAGTGATTGCGTTCATGCAGGCGGGCACGCCGGCATAGACGGAGACCTGCAGGACGATCTCGACGACCTCCTCCCGGGTCACGCCCACATTGAGCGCCGCGCGCATGTGGAATTCGAGCTGTCCCTGCGCTGTGCCCATGGCCGCGAGCATCGCGACGGTCATCATCTCACGTGTTCTGAGGTCGATCCCCTCGCGCCCGAGGATGTCCGCGAACGCGTATCCCAAGACGAGTTCGGCAGTATCAGGATGGAAAGCGTCGAGATTGGCCCGCACACGCTCTGGCGCGCCCGGTTCCAGATGATCGAGTATGGAAAGCGCGCGGGTCAGGCGGTCGGGTGAACCCGTCATGCGTCCACCCCCTTCATACCTTCGGCGGTATAGCGGGCGCCCGTCACTGGTCGCGCAGCGAGTCCGGCGTCGATCTCCGCGAGGTCGGCCTCGTCGAGTGCAACCTCCACTGCTCGTACGTTGTCGCGAAGGTATTGCATGCGCTTCGTCCCGGGGATTGGCACGATGTCCTTTCCCTGCGCGAGGAGCCAGGCAAGCGCCAGTTGCGCTGGTGTGCAGCCCTTCCGTGCGGCCAGCGTCGATACCAGATCGACGATGCGGCGGTTCGCCTGGACGGCATCGGTCTGGAACCGGGGCAGGGCGGCCCGGAAGTCACCCTCCTCAAAGTGGCCGTCCTGAAACCGACCGGTCAGGAAGCCGCGTCCGAGTGGGGAGTAGGGAACGAAGCCGATCCCCAGCTCGCGGCAGGCGGGCAGGATCTCCGCCTCCGGGCCTCGCGACCAGAGGGAGTATTCCGTTTGCACCGCCGTCACCGGATGGACGGCATGGGCCCGCCGCAGCGTCCCGGAACTGACTTCGCAGAGGCCGATCCGGGCGATCTTGCCCTCGTCCACGAGCCGCACAAGGCCGCCCATGGTCTCCTCGATGGGGCGCTCGGGATCGATCCTGTGCACGTAGTAGAGGTCGATCTGGTCCACGCCCAGACGGCGCAGCGATGCTTCGCAGGCCTCGCGCGCATAGTCGGGCCGGTTGTCCAGGCTGCGCCGGTACTCGCCCGGTGCGCGGACGATGCCGAACTTCGTCGCGACCTTCATCGGGGCCGAGCTTTCCTTCAGAAAGCGGCCAATCAGCTCTTCGTTGTGATGCGGGCCGTACATGTCAGCGGTGTCGAGGAAGTCGATCCCAAGCTCCGCGGCCTCATGCAGAACCTGCATGGAGGTATCGTCGTCGCGCGGGCCGTAGAACTCGCTCATCCCCATGCAGCCGAGGCCGAGTGCCGATACCTCGAGGTCTCTGCCCAGTGTCCTTCGTTCCATGCATCTTCCCCTGTCTTGCTCGATCAAGCGTCAGATGGCATTGCCGGACAAGGCGAACCACCGCCGGAAATGGCAACGAGGTTTCCGAGATTGGAAAACATGCGCCTGGTCTGGGATGACGTTCCCGTCTTCCTCGCCGTCGCCCGGGCGGGTTCGCTGAGCGGGGCTGCGTCGGCGCTGTCTCTCGGGATCGCGACCGTCTCCCGGCGGGTCGAGCGGCTGGAAGCGCGGCTTGGCCGCCCGCTTTTTCTGCGCCACCATTCGGGTTACCGGCTGACCGAGGACGGCGCGGCGCTGATCGAACGGGCCGAGGAGATGGAAGCCGCCGCCAAGGCCCTGGCCTCGGGCGCCGCGGAGGGGCCGGAAGTGTCGGGCACCGTGCGTCTCGCCACGGCCGAGAACCTCGCCACGGCGCTGATCCTGCCTGCCGTGCCGCGTCTGCGGCGTGCGTATCCGCGCCTGACCCTGGAGATCGTGACCGACATTTCCACGGTGAACCTGCACCGGCGGGATGCGGATATTGCCTTGCGGATGGTCAAGCCCGAGCGCGGGCATGTCTCCCTGCAGCGGGTGGGGACCCTCGGCTACGGCCTTTATGCGGCTCCGGCCTACCTGAAGGCGCGCCAGAGCGGTCAGGCCGTCGACCTCGATCGGGACGACATGATCGCCTGGGCGGAAGGCTATGGTCACCTTCCCCCGGCGCAATGGATCGAGCGCGCCCTTCGCGGCCGCGCACCGGCAGTCATCACCACGTCGCTTGCAGCCCAGGTCACGGGCTGCGTTGCTGGTCTGGGCCTCGCCGTCCTGCCGCATCTGCTTGCGCGGTCGCGCGATCTGATCTGCGTTGATGCGGATCTCGGAATCGACCAGTCGATCTGGCTGGTCACCCAATCCGATCTGGCGTCCTCCCGCCGGGTGCAGACCGTCGCGGAGTTCCTGCGCGAGGTCGTCACCGAGAACCAGGCGGCTCTTCGCGGGAGCGACCGCTTCTAGGCTCTGGACTCATAACCAGAAGATGACGGTAGCGGCGAGGGCGATGGCC
>NZ_JBELKF010000179.1:0-3805 GCF_042089775.1 Palleronia sp. | reverse complement strand
GGGGTCTTCTATCCCCGGTCTTCTTCTTTCTCCCGACCAGCATCGACGGGCTCTATGAACGTGGCCTTGGCCTGATCGCCAGCACGTTCGTGATTTGCCTGTCGTGGATGTTTCTCCGGCGGGGCATCATCGGGATCCCTTATCGGTAGCGCTGGCTCGCCGCCCCGGGACGCGTATGTCGCGGAAGGGCTCGAAGCCGACTTGCGGCGGCGCGGCAGGCCTGGGCTTCGCGCGGACGGTCGCCTTGGCACGATCGGCCCTTGGACATTCGCGCCGCCGGCTCGCGTTGCGGTGCAGTTCCCCGAGAACGGCCGTTCGCGATGGCGTGCAGCATCAATGGGCGGTGAAGTCCATTGTGCGGATAAGGTCGACATTCTCTGATTCGCACGCAGAGTTGCCCGATCCGGCCATGGACTTCGCGATACCTTGACGCGTTACGGAGATCCGGGCGCGACCCGCGTCATTCGAGCAACACGCGGGAGAAGACCTGGAAAACGATCGGCGGTGCGCGATGCGAGCCGACGCCGTCGGTGCCCTTGGAAGAGCATTGCGACGCTTTCGGCGCGCCACATAGGTCCCGCAAAGGCTTGCCGCAGATCTCTTGCGTATTCGTCCTGTGATCGGTTCTCGTGGAGGCACGCGGCGAGGAGGCGTCCGCCGATAAGCGCCATGGTCATGCCGGTTCCGCTCAGCGACGGGATGACGGCGGATTGATCTCCTACGCGCCAGAGCCAGTCTGGCCCGTTCCGCGCGGCCCAAGCGCGGTAGCCGTAGGGGACATGTCCCACGGCGAGTGGACGTGGCCATAGGGCAGCGTCCTCCCGGAGCACCGGCGCCACGTCCGGGCACTCCGCTGCGATGACGCGGCAAAGCTGGCCATAGTCGCGGCCGCAGGCATTCCAGGCGCGACGCGTGACCGCGGCACTGACGTTGCATGTGTCAGCGTCCATCGGCACGAGGCCGGCATAGCCTCCGTCGAAGAAGCACAACACGATGGTATCGCGCAGCGCAGCCATCGTTTCGGCACCCGGGCGATAATGCATCTTCAGACCGATGTGGTGATTCCGGTCGCCGGGGGCGGCCGTGCGCTTCCAACCGCGCAGGTCCAGCTTTCCGTTGGCGAGGACGATCCGATCGGCGGCGATGCGTTCGCTGCCGAGCCTTAATTCCCCTTCTCCGACCGAGGTCACGCGCGCGCCAAGGCGAATATCGGCGCCGGCCCCGGCGGCAAGGGACCTCAACTCGGGGTCGAGCAGGCGCCGTGGGATCGTCACGGCCCGGAACGGAAGCGGACCCGAAACGCTTCGTCCGCCTGCAAGAAGCCGCAGGCGCGATACCGGTTCGGCGCCGAGCCGGGTCAGGTCCAGCCCCATGGCCTCGACCTCGCGGCATCCCTCGGGAGAAAGAAACTCTCCGCAGACCTTGTCGCGAGGCGACGGATCCCGTTCGAACAAGGTCACGTCATGTCCCCACCGGGCGAGCGACAGGGCCGTGGCGCTGCCTGCAAGGCCTCCGCCGATGACGGCGGTTCCGACGCGGCTCATCGGCCCTTCCTTCCGTCCCGCTGAACGCCTGGGTCTCCGGCATGTGCCGGGGCGTGAGGCCGGCCGACGAAGGCCTGCGTGAAGGGGCCGTGCGCTGCGTCGACGATGACCGCTCCCGGCCAGGATGCGGCGAGCTCGCCGTCCCTGAAGCCGGCCTTGACGCTGACGACGGCGTCGTGGCGGGTCACGGCGTTGGCGCCGATGGCATGGAGGGAACCGGCGGCCATCGCCGCGAACCTCGATCGTCTCGGTTCGGTCGCGACGAATGTCTCGCACCCACCGGCAATGCCGTCCAAGACACGGGACAGGTCTGCGGCATTGAAGTGGTGCAGAAACAGATTGGCGATCGCGAGATCGTGCGTCCCCGCTGCCGGGAGCCAGTCGACGACATCGGCGGTCACGATCTCGACCCTCCAGCCAAGAGCCGCGAGATCGTCGACCGCCCGCTCCAGGACGACCGGTTGCGCGTCGACCAGCGTCAGGGTTCCGCCCGGCCAGGCAGGTGCCAATCGGCGCAGGACGGCGTGCGTCGTCAAGCCGTCGCCGCATCCGAGCTCGACGATCCGCCGCGGCGGTTCTGGCACATGCGTCTTCATCAGCCCCGCCAGGATACGCGACTGCAGCATCAATGCGTTGATGCGGTGAAGGTCGCGGCGTGATGCGCGCGCTTCGGGCGCGTCGGGACGCATGCTGTCGAGATGCTCGGGTACGACGGTCCGCTCGGCCGGGAACGCGCTCATGCGACAATCCCGAACGTCATCGTTTCGGCGGTCAGACCCGGCCCGAACGCCATGCCGCAGCCTTTGGCCCCCGCGGCCCCGTCCTCGAGCATGCGCTCCAACACGAACATCACGGTGGCGGACGACATGTTGCCGTAAGCGCGCAGCACGTCGCGCGACGTGGCGAGCGCCCCGGGGTCGAGGTTCAAGGTCCGTTGCACCGCGTCGAGCACCGACCGGCCGCCGGGATGCACGGCCCACAGATCGATCTCGTCCACACTGTCCCCGTGGAGGATGGCCGCGACGTTGTCGGCAAGCACCGCCTGGATCGTCGCCGGGACCCGTCCCGACAGAACCATGTCGAACCCGTCGTCGCGGACGTTCCAAGTCATCAGGTCCCGCGCGTCACGGGCCAGCAGCGCCTTGAACCGGTCGAGCCGGATGCCCGTCGCCTCGGCCGTGACAAGAGCGGCAGAGCAGCCGTCCCCCCAAAGACAGAAGGTCAGCAGACGCTCAAGATCGTCGGTTTCCTTCAGGTGCAGCGTCGTCAGTTCGCAATTGACGACCAGCACCCTCGCCGAGGGCTCTGACCGGACGATATGGTGTGCCGTCTTCAGAGCGTTTATAGCGGCATAGCATCCCATGAAGCCGATCAGCGTGCGTTCGACCGATGGCGACAGACCGGCACGATGGACGATCTCGAGATCCAGTCCCGGAGCCGAAAGTCCGGTACAGCTCGCGACGATCAGATGTGTAACGGACGTCCGCATCTTGCCCATATCGAGGCGGTCGATGGCCAGCATCGCCAAGTCTGCTGCTGCGCTCTCGTACATGTCCATGCGCGTGGCGGTACCGGGGAATGCACCCCGTCGAAAGATGCCAGCCGTGTCGACAATCTGCCCCTCGGGGTCGTCCGCGGGTTCGATGCACGAATATCTGGTCTCTATGCCTGCCTTGTCCGCCATCCTGCTGAAGAGCGTTTGATGCCTCGGTGACGCCGCGAGGCTCACGGTGGCGAAGCGCAGGAAATAGTCATGCACTTCGTACTCGGGCACCGCCGTCGCGACGCGGTTGATATACGCATGTGTCAGAATGGTTGGCCTCAATTTGGAGAAGCGGGTGCCCAACCGAAAGGCACACTGCATGTAACGTTGGACGAAGCATTGTGGTTCATCCGCTGGAACGCGTGTGACGAATTGTCTCACCATTGATGTCTGGGTCGGGCTCGAAACGGACCTGCGGCCGTTCGGCGAGCCCTCCGGAGGCGATGCAATGGCGCACGAGCAAATCACGGTCCACGCACGCGACGGCAACTGCACGACGCAAGTTCTCACCGCCAAGGACGGCAAAGGCGGACCGGCCATCCTCTTCTAATTCGACGCAGGCGGAATTCGTCCGGTTGTCATCGACCATGGCGCAACGGCTTACAGACGCGGGCTACGTCGTCTTCGTCCCCGATCTGTTCTACCGCCATGGCGCCTATGGCCCATTGGTCCCGGCGACTTCCCGTGACCTGAGCCCCACTTCCCTCCGGCCTTACGG
>NZ_JBELKF010000178.1:0-3789 GCF_042089775.1 Palleronia sp. | reverse complement strand
GAACGCCATCGTGCCGTCGGCCTTCCCTTAGGCCCTGACCACCCACCTCCATGTGAGCGCCCGCCAGATCGAGCAGGTCGATATGCGCGACGGCCGGATGACCCTCGGCGAGCTCTACGGGGCCCTGGCCCGATGAACCGTTCACCGATGCCTTTGCCCGAGATCATCCGCAGCCTCGAGACCATCGCCGCGCGGCGCCCGGGCAGCTTCAACCCGCGCACCGAGATCCGCGTCGTGGTCGCGCCGAACGCGATCACCCCGAACGTCTTCCTGCGCTTCCTGCTGACCAGGTTCGACACGAGTGCCCGCGAGATCGAGAAGGTCGACATGCGGGACGGCCGGATGACGCTGGGCGAGCTCTACGACGCCCTCACCTGACCAGTCCCGCGGCGGAACGTCAGAGCCCCGCGACCTCGAGCGCGTTCGTCGCGCGCCAGGTCTCGAGCGCCTCGTCGGGGTTGTCGAACGGGTAAAGTTCCAGCAGCTCGGCGCCGCGGTCGAGCGTCGTCCGGAAGTGGGCTTTCGCCTCTCGCGCATCGACCGGATCGCCCGCCCTCATCTCGCTGAAATCGGCCGTGGTGGCGGTCGGTTCATCCTCGCCGGCAGGACGGTAGACGGCGGTCCAGTGGGTGAAGGTGGGGCTCATCAGCATGCGCATTTCCTGTTGTTGTTGATTGGCGTGCCCGGGCGGTGGTCGCCGCCCGGAGCGAAACTCATAACACGAAAATGGCCGCGCGGTTCGCGGCGTGACGCGATGTCGCGGCGAGATCAGGGCGCGCACCACCAAGAGGCATGCGCCAGCGACCTTCGAAGGGTCCCCTGGAAAGACAACTTCGACGCTACGCAAAACCCGCCGAGGTTCAAAGGCACCCCGGGCAAGACAACGCGTTCGATCCGTTCAAGCCGAGATCGTCCCGTCGGCCGCGAGCCCCTTATGCAGCCGCCGTAGGCTGGCGATGAGCCCGGCGTTTATCTCTGCGCCGTTCGGCAGCCGCTCGGCTGGATCAGGGATGCCCATGCCCTCGTTCCAAAGGGTCGGGTCGAGCCCGGCCTCATTGAGCACGATCTCCGACCGCTCGGCCGCGCGCTCGAGCTGCCCGTAGAGCTGCGCCAGCATCGCCCAGGCCGCCGCGGGCACCTCCCGGCTGCCGTCGATCCAGCCCCGCACGACCTCGGCCGGCTGGTCGAAGAAAGGGATAGCCGCCTGCTCGTCGAGGCCGCAGATCTGAAGCACGCGTTCGAAGGACGTCATGGAGCACCTCGGAAACTGTATTGCCCGAGGCTAGGCGGATTCCACGGGGGCTCGCCAGCCGGAGGGTGACGCTGGGTCGCGTGGCTGTAGCGCGCGGATCGCAGTGCCGCAGCGCGGCAACGGCTCGGGATTTTCGGTCGCAGCGTGGATGGTCGCTCCACAGACGGCATTCTCAGGCCGAGGTGGATAGGGTGGGCGCGTCAGAGCTGGAGAACATCGATCGAGCGACCGAGGAAGGTCAGATCAGAGGGCAGCGAGGGATCAAGGACTTCCCCCGCATTGGTGAGGGACAGAGCGGCGCGCTCGAAGGCTTGGTCAATGGCTGCCAGACGGGCCTGCCAATCACAGCCATGGGCTGCGGGAACTCGCAAAGTGTAGATACCGTGGAGCCGGACAAGCTGTCCAATGCGGCCAAGCTTCGCGTAGCCGCGGACAGCACCAAGAATGGGGAGGTGGCGCAGCGCCTCCGCAATTCCGGTCCCCGGCTCCGCGCCATCGCAATAGGTCGTGTCCCGCAGGATCGTCTCGTAATCGAGCCCCTCGATACCCAGGCGATGCAGATCATCCGGAGAGAGGCCTGACCAGGCCTCGGAAAGCATGGCCACGATCGCGTGGTCAGCTCGCAGAAGCTCGGCTTCGGAAAACCAAGGCTCCGGCCTTCACTGAGTGCCTAATCGCGCTCGGCGGGTGTGGCGTGAAGCGTGGGACAAGGGACAAAGCCGGCGTCGATGGGGATCTGGTGGATCATGGGAGGTTCCGTCATGCGACTCTTCATTAGAGGAAGAGTGTTGACGCTTACGGAAGCAGGGAAACATTGGCCCTGCCAAGCCGCCCCTGACGGGGAAAACGTAGAGACGTTGAGGCATTTCCCGCGGTCGTGATGGTGTCGCAGGGGCAGGTGATGAGACAAAAAAAGCGGCTCCCGCGAGGGAGCCGCCAGAACCAGAACGAGTTATGTGATGTCAGTCAGAGGGATAGTCGCGTGCCGCTACATGAGCCTTGAACCCCTCGCACGCGTCATCGACAACCCAGATATCAGGTTGCCCACCGTGGCCTCCTGATCAGGCTTGGACCTCTCCGAAGGTCGGCGATCTTACACCAGTCGATAGGACACTATCGTCCGAAGCGAATAAAAAAGACGAGGAAGCACAAGCCGATGAAGGCCATGATGAAAGCGAGTGCCGTTTCGCCCGCGTGTGCGAGCGCTTCCAGCGCCTCGCCGACTTCCTGGTTCTCGGCCATGAGTGTGCCGAAATGCTCTGATACGGCATAGGGCAGGGCGAGGAACATGAAGATCGCGAAGAGCATGCCTGCGATGGTAACGCCAACATACTGCCGGCGCGCGCGCTTACGCCTGTCGGAGGCATAGGTAGACTCGTGCGGATGCGCAGCAAAGCAGGACCATTCGTCATCTTTGCACGGCAGCTTCAACTTCGGCAGGGCAGGAACGAACCGGCTGGCTACTTGGTAGCCGAGCACCGCTGGGACGACCCAGGAGACGGCCATGATCAGACGGAAGATGAACGTGGCGATGCTGGATCCATGTGACGCGACGAACAGGCCGATCATGCCGAGCACGGCTGCGATCATTCCGGTAAGGAAGATGTGACCGTATTCGTTGTGGTATAGGGTGGGCCCGCCGTGCTCGTCACGGGTCTTGTTGCCCCAGAGCGCGCCGAAGATGAATACGAGGGCGATGAAGTAGAAGATGAAGGAGAGGGCAAGAAAGTTCGGTTCGTCCATGGGAACTCCGTCAGGGATGATGATGTGCGCCCATGGGCGCGGCGGGGTCATTTGAAATGCCGGGGCCCGAGCAGGCAAGCGTCCCGGCTTCGATTTTGCCGGGAAGGGTTGCTTGGAAGCCTGCGGCATAGGTGGGCTGGGTGGCTGCTCGCGGCCCGCGCGAGGCGATGACGGCGTCGTAGTCGAGATCGAGCAGGACCTGGTCGACGCCTCGATCCAGCTCGGCTACCAAGGCGAGCTCGCCGCGCGCTGCGAGCTCGACCGCCGCACCGACCAGGTCTCGCTGGTCTGGCAGGCCGACGAGCCCTGCATCGACCGCATGGAGGTTCTCCAGATCCTCTGGGGGATGTCCGCCTGCATCGCAGCGCGGATCAACGCACATGCCATCGAGAAGGACGCCCCCAAGGTCGAGAAAGATTGCCTCCCGATGTAGGGCCGTCGCCTGGCGCGCGGTTGGTCGATGCCACTGCTGCCGACCGGGATATTGATGCATATTCTTTACACTAGGGCGCTCTGGAGCCGTAAGGTATCAGATATGCATCATTAACCGGAGCCTCCCGGGGGCGCATGGCGCTGGCGGCCCGCCCGTTTTTCGCATAGTGTTTGCGCAGTCCAACGAGGCATCCATGACCACTGACACCCCCACCCCGCCGGCCAACCCGAACACGCTCCCCCTCCCCTCCCGCGAGCTCGACGCCAAGCTGCACGAGATCTTCGTGGGCTCGGTGCTGCGGCTGAACTCGGGCATGTTCGACAAAGGGCGCCCGCTGCCGCACTACACCGCCTCGATCGAC
>NZ_JBELKF010000177.1:0-3823 GCF_042089775.1 Palleronia sp. | reverse complement strand
GGTTCACCCGGAGATTACGCCGCCTTCGAATTTCCACCACCTTCGCGACACGACCGCCCGATCGTCGTCCCATGGCGTCACCGCCAAAACCGGGCGCGGCCTTCAGTGGCTGTCGTTACGTCTATCCAAACAACCTGGAGTCACGAGCCCGGTAGGATGGCCGCATACGTTGAATGCTCCCTCACAGTTGCAAATCACTCGCAGAAGCAGTTTACGTCGAGAAAGGCTTATTTGGAGTGGGTTGTGGCTGATCTTTCCCCCGTGATGCTCGGGTTTCTTGGCAGTCTCGCCGCAGGGTCCCTGACCGCGGCCGGAGCGCTTCCTGTTCTGTTCGGGCGCATGCCCTCGCGAGGGATGCGAGACCTCGCATTGGGTTTCGCAGCCGGCGTGATGTTGGCTGCCTCCTTCTTCTCGCTGATTATTCCTGCGCTCGATGCCGCCGAGGTACGGTACGACAACGGCGCAGTGCCGGCCGCCATAGTCTGTGTATCGATCTTGCTCGGCATGGGTGCTGTCGCACTGATGAACGAGATGCTGCCGCACGAGCATTTCAGCATAGGGCGCGAAGGACCGGAGGGCGCGTCGCTCCGACGCGTGTGGCTTTTCATCATCGCCATCACGATCCACAATTTTCCGGAAGGTCTTGCGGTCGGCGTCGGATTCGGGTCGGGCGGCTTGGAAAGTGGCCTGCCGCTTGCCATCGGGATCGGCTTGCAGAATGCCCCTGAGGGCCTTGCCGTTGCGGTGTCTCTTCTTGGCGAGGGCTACCCGAAGCTGCGTGCCTGGGGCATCGCCGCTCTGACGGGGCTGGTAGAGCCTGTTGGCGGTCTGCTCGGCTCGGGAATCATTGCCATCTCGGAGCCGCTACTTCCATGGGGTCTCGCCTTCGCCGCAGGCGCAATGCTCTATGTCATCAGCCACGAGATCATTCCCGAGACCCATCGAAGCGGTCATCAGAAGAAGGCAACCCTGGGGTTGGCGATCGGCCTCGTCCTGATGTTGTTCCTAGACGTTTGGCTTGGGTAAAGAAAATGAGGAAGGGGGCTTGAAGCTATAGTAGCTGGAGGTCGTATCTGTGACCGATTGGTGAGGATGCGACGGAGGCAGACTATGGCGAACCCAGGCACAAGTCAGCACGAGTGGCGCGTGACGGGCATGGATTGCGGCGCCTGCGCGGGCAAGGTCCGCGGCGCGGTCGAGCGGTTGCCGGGGGTCGAAGGCGTCGACGTGGCGCTTATGGCCGAACGCCTGCGCCTGACGCTGGATGAAAGCCGCACCTCGACCGACCGGGTGGAGAACGCGGTGCGCGCCATCGGCTTCGGGATCTCGGCCAAGGGTGCCGCGCCCGAGAAACCGAAAGGCGGCTTTGTCCTGCCCGACGGCGCATTTCCAGCCGCCCCCGAGGATGACGCGCCAACGGCGCCCCCCGCCGCCGATGCGCCGCCGCCCGCGTGGTACGCCACGTCAAAGGGGCGGCTTCTGCTCGGGACCGGCGCATTGCTGGCGGCGGCCTGGGCGGTGCACCTGGTCTTCTCGGAACAGGTCGCGCAATGGGCGTTCGTCCTGGCGACGCTGATCGGCCTGTTCCCGGTCGCTCGGCGCGCCTTGGCCATGGCGCGGGCAAGAATGCCCTTCACGATCGAGATGCTGATGACCCTCGCCGCCGGAGGGGCGCTTTTCATAGGGGCCGCGGAAGAGGCGGCACTCGTCGTCTTTCTCTTTGCCGTGGGCGAGATGCTCGAGGGGTTGGCGTCGAACAAGGCGCGTGACGGCATCCGGGCGCTGGCCCGGCTGGTGCCCAAGACGGCGCTGCTGGAAGTGAGCGGCCGGACCCGCGAGGTTCCGGCCGACAGCCTGCGGATCGGGCAAGTCGTGCTGGTCCGCCCCGGCGACCGCGTTCCGGCCGATGGCGAGGTGGTCGAGGGCATCTCGGGCGTCGATGAAAGCCCGGTGACCGGCGAGAGCGTGCCGAGCCTGAAGGAGCCGGGGGCGGAGGTCTTCGCCGGCTCGATCAACGCCGAGGCGGTGCTGCGCGTGCGCGTGACGAAGCGGGCCGAGGATAACACGATCGCGCGCATCGTTCGCCTCGTGGAAGAGGCCGAAAGTGCGCGCGCGCCGACCGAGCGCTTCATCGACCGCTTCAGCCGGGTCTACATGCCGGCCGTGGTGGGCGCCGCGCTGCTGGTCGCCATCGTGCCGCCGCTCGCCTTCGGGCAGGCCTGGGGCGAGTGGACCTATCGCGCGCTGGCCCTGCTGCTGATCGGCTGCCCCTGCGCGCTGGTGATCTCGGTGCCGGCCGCCATCGCCTCGGCCCTGTCGGCGGGTGCGCGGCACGGGTTGTTGATGAAGGGAGGCGCGGTGATCGAGGCGACGGCCCGGATCACGCATGTCGCCTTCGACAAGACCGGCACGCTGACCCACGGCCGCCCGCGCGTCACCGATGTCGTACCGTTCGCCGGGGCCGATGTGCTGGCGCTGGCGGCGGGGGTCGAGGCCGGGGCCAGCCATCCCCTGGGCAGAGCCATCCTTGCGCGGGCCGACAGCGACAGCGTGGCCGTGCCCGCATCGGCGTCGGCGCGCGCGATCCCCGGCAAGGGCGCCGAAGCGGTGATCGGGGGGGCTGTCGTCACTGTCGGCTCACCGCGCCTCGCCGAGGAGGGCGGCGTGCTGAGCGACCAGATCCGGATGCAGAGCGAGGCGCTTGAAGCCCAAGGCAAGACGGTGGTGATCGTCTGGCGCGGGATGACGCCGCTCGGGCTGATCGCGCTGCGGGACGAGCCTCGCGCCGATGCGGCGGACGCCGTGCGCCAGCTTCGGCAAATGGGCATCGCTCCGATCATGCTGACCGGCGACAACGCCCGCGCGGCCGCGGCCATCGCCGGGGGCCTCGGCATCGAGTATCGCGCGGGATTGCTGCCGGCGGACAAGGTGACCGAGGTGCAGGCACTCGGGCGCGGAACGCAGGTGATGGTGGTGGGCGACGGGATCAACGACGCGCCGGCCCTCGCCGCGGCGGACGTGGGCGTGGCGATGGGATCGGGCACCGACGTGGCGCTGGAAACCGCTCATGCCGCGATCCTGCGGAACCGCGTGGGCGACGTGCCGGGCAAGATCCGCCTTGCCCGGGCGACGATGGCCAATATCCGGCAGAACGTCGCGATCGCGCTGGGGCTGAAAGGGGTGTTCCTCGTCACCACCATCCTCGGGATCACCGGGTTGTGGATCGCGATCCTTGCCGATACCGGCGCGACCGTGCTCGTCACGCTCAACGCGCTGCGCCTGCTGGGCTTCAAGCCCGGCCGCGAGGGCCGCGCCAAAATGAACCGGAGCGTTGAGACCTCAGCCGTCGCCGCTAAACAGGCGTGAAGTGTGACAAGAGGGGCCGTGGCAACGACGGCTCCGCCGAATTCAGGGATATTCTAATGGCCATACGGACCGAACACGATCTTCACCGCCGCCGCCGCTCTCGTAACATCGGGGTGGGCATGGTGCTCGTAGGACTCATCGGAATCGTCTTCGGCCTCACCGTCGTGAAGGTCGGCCAGCTGGCTGAAAGCCAAGCCTTCGATCAAGTAGTAGGGCCGGAACTTCTGCCAGGAGAGACGGCTCCGGAGTAGGTGTGGGGAACATTACAACAGGTAGAGTGCCGAGCTAATTCTGTGATCGCCTCGCCCCGCACTGCCATTGGCCTGCGCCTCTCGACTGGTGGAGAACCTACCCGAGGGACCAGAGGACACGGCACCCCATCGCTACGCCAGTGGACGCTAAGCCCTGTTGACAAAAGGGGATTCACGTAGGGCACCGGCCATGATTCAAGCCGGTA
>NZ_JBELKF010000055.1:0-23347 GCF_042089775.1 Palleronia sp. | reverse complement strand
TCGGCCATCGCCCTCGCCGCTACCGTCATCTTCTGGTTATGAGTCCAGAGCCTAATCTTCTGGCGAGTGCCTGTATAGGATCAGGGTCCGCTTCTCACACGTCCCAGCCCTACCGCCCCAGCGACGCCATTCGCATCAGCCGCAGCCGCCGCATCGCGGGCGCACGGGTCAGCCGCCCCTCGCGCACCCGCGCAGGGTCAGAGCGTGCCGCGGACAGCACCGGCCGCGCCTCCCACGCCGCAAGCGCCGCCGGGCGCGCCGCGCGGCTGACCGGCCCCAGCCGCGCCAGGCCTGCCTCGGCCAGATCGCGGATGCCGTCGTCGCTCGGGTCCGGCAGCGGCGTCAGCCCCCGCGCCTCAAGCTCGGGCACCGCGGCGAGCCAGCCGGCAAGGCCGCCGGCCGTCCCCACACCGCGCACCGCCGCCGCGTCCGTTGCCCCCAGCGCGCGCGCGGCGGCCCACATCAGGCTGCCCGCCTGGTCGTCGAGGTGTCCGAGCAGTTGCTCGGCGCCAGTGAAGGGCTCGCGCGCGATCTCCCATCGGCGGGCGGCGACTGCTAGGTCCAGAATGCGCGCGCCCTCGGCATCCACCACCTCGGCCAGCGGCGTGACGACCTCGTGCCGGCGGGGGGTCTTGCCCTCGGCGATCTCGTCCAGCGCGTCGCGCCACCATTGCAGGCGGATCTCGGCGATCATCGGCTCGACCGTCACCCACGGCGCGCGCGCGACCTCGACGTTGAGCGCGTATACCGGAAAGAGCACCGCCCGCGCCGCCGGAGGGGCCGCCATTGCAGCCAGGAAGCGGTCCGGGTCGCCATTTCGGACGATCTCGGCGCAGTCGTTGACGCTCATGGTGCCTCTGCGTCGCGGACGAGCTTCCAGTTCACCGCGTCGAGAAGCGCCTCGAACGACGCGTCGACTATGTTGGGCGAGACGCCGACCGTGGACCAGCGCCGCCCCTCGCTATCCATGCTGTCGATGATGACGCGCGTGACGGCCTCGGTCCCGCCCTGGGTGATCCGCACCTTGAAATCGACGAGGTGCATGTCGTCGATCACTGCCTGATACGGCCCCAGGTCCTTGCCTAGCGCCTTCGACAGCGCGTTGAGCGGCCCGCGGTCCGAGCCGCTTTCGTCCATGCTTTCGCTGACGCTCATGTGCTTTTGGTCGCCGATCTTCACGACGACGACGGCCTCGGACAGGCTGACCATCTGGTTGTACTTGTTCTTCCGCCGCTCGACCGACACCCGGTAGCGCTTGACCTCGAAGAACCGAGGCAGCTGCCCCAGATGCCGCCGCGCCACCAGCTCGAAGCTCGCCTGAGCTGTGTCGTAGGCGTAGCCGATGTCTTCCTTTTCCTTGATCTCGCGCAGGATGTCCGCAAGGCGCGGATCACCCTTTTCGACCTCAATCCCCATCCCTTGCAGCCGGGTGCGCAGGTTCGACTGCCCCGCCTGGTTCGACATCGGGATGACTCGCTGGTTTCCCACCGTCGCGGGGTCCACGTGCTCGTAGGTCGCCGGATCCTTGGCGATGGCCGAAGCGTGCAGCCCCGCCTTGTGCGCGAAGGCCGAGGCGCCGACGTAAGGCGCATTGTTCCGCGGCACCCGGTTCAGGATGTCGTCGAGCCGGCGCGAGATCCGCGTGAGCGAGCGGAGACCGTCTGCGCTCACCCCGATTTCGAAGCGGCTGGCATAGGGCCCCTTCAGCGCGAGCGTCGGGATCAAGCTGATGAGATTGGCGTTCCCGCAGCGCTCGCCCAATCCGTTCAGGGTCCCCTGGATCTGCCGCGCACCCGCCTCGACCGCCGCCAAGGAGCCTGCGATCGCCATGCCGGTGTCGTCGTGGCAATGGATGCCCAACCGGTCGCCGGGGATGCCGACCGCGATCACGTCCGAGACGATCTCGCCGATCCGCCCCGGCAGGGTGCCACCATTCGTGTCGCAGAGCACGATCCAGCGCGCGCCAGCCTCGTGCGCCGCGTGCAGACATCCCAGCGCGTAGGCCGGGTTGGCGTGGTAGCCGTCAAAGAAGTGTTCGGCGTCGAAGATCGCCTCGCGCCCCTCGGCCACGCAATGGGCGACGGAGGCGCGGATGTTCTCGACATTCTCGTCGCGCCCGATGCCGAGCGCCGTATCGACGTGGTAGTCATGGGTCTTGCCGACGAGGCAGACCGAGGGCGTTCCCGCGTTCAGGACCGCCGCCAGCACGTCGTCATTCGCCGCCGATCGCCCCGCCCGCTTCGTCATTCCGAACGCGGCAAGGGTAGCGCGCGTGGGACCGACGGATTCGAAGAACGCGCTGTCGGTGGGATTCGCGCCGGGCCAGCCGCCTTCGATATAGTCGACGCCGAGCGTGTCGAGCATCCTCGCGATGACCAACTTCTCGTCCACCGAAAACTGCACGCCCTGAGTCTGCTGCCCGTCCCGCAGGGTCGTGTCATAGAGGTACAGGCGCTCGGTCACGGTAGCTCCTTCAGCGCTTCGGCGTCGAACCCGACACCGGGCGTCAGGGACACACCCTCGCGGCTCATCTTCACCTCGACGCCAGCGGCCGTCAGCCGCGCCTTCAGCGCATCGAGCTCCGAGAAATCCTTGGTCTCCATCGCCTTCGCCCGGATGTCCGAGAACGCGACCTCTAGCGCGGACAGGTCCACCGCCTCGGCCCAGTCGCCGATTTCCGGCGTCAGCAGCCCCATCAGCTGCGCCGAAGCCAGGAGCACTCCCGAATCGACCTCGCCCGAGTCGACGGCGGCGGCAAGCTGGTGCAGCACCGCCTGCGCCCCGGCTGTGTTCAGATCGTCGGACAGCGCCTCGACAACCTGCGGAGCGGGCTGTCCCGGCTCGGCGCCCGCGGTCAGGCTGCGCCAGCGACGCAGGGCGCTTTCGGCGCTTTGAACTTTGTCCTCGGTCCAGTCCATCGGCTTGCGGTAATGCGCCGACAGAAGGACAAAGCGCATGACCTCGCCCGGCGTGCCGTCGTCAAGCCGATCCCTGACGGTAAAGAAGTTGCCCAGCGATTTCGACATCTTGCGGCCTTCGACCTGCAACATCTCGTTATGCAACCAGTAGCGAGCCATCGGTGCACCGTCATGGGCGCAGGTCGATTGCGCGATCTCGTTCTCGTGGTGAGGGAAGATCAGGTCGCCGCCGCCGCCGTGGATGTCGAAGGTCCGGCCCAGCAGCGCCTCGGACATGGCCGAGCATTCGATATGCCAGCCGGGCCGCCCCCTGCCCCACGGGCTGTCCCAGCCGGGAAGGGTCTCTTCGGACGGCTTCCACAGCACGAAATCCATCGGGTCGCGCTTGTAGGGCGCAACCTCGACCCGGGCGCCGGCCTGCATATCCTCGAGCGAGCGGCCCGAGAACTTGCCGTAGTCGTCAAAGCTCGAGACCGCGAACAGCACGTGACGTTCGGCCTCGTAAGCGTGGCCCTGTGCGATCAGCCGTTCGATCATCTCGATCATCCGCTTGATGTAGTCGGTCGCCCGCGGCGTCTGGTCGGGCAGCAGGCAGCCTAGCGCCGCCATGTCCTCGACATACCAGCCGGTCGTTTCGGCTGTGATCTCTCCGATCGAGCGTCCGCTCTCGACCGCCCGCGCGTTGATCTTGTCGTCCACGTCGGTAATGTTGCGCACGTAAGTCACCGCCTCGACGCCATAGACGTAGCGCAGCAGGCGATAGAGCGTGTCGAAGACCACCGCCGAGCGCGCGTTGCCCATATGTGCGCGGTCATAGACCGTCGGGCCGCAGACATACATCCGCACATTCGCCTCATCGAGCGGCTCGAACGCCTCTTTCTGGCGGGTCGCGAAGTTGGTGAGACGGATCATGGCGCGGCTCCTGCGGTCTCGGGCGTCCGCGATGTCGCAATATCCGCCCCGTTAGACAAGGGCCGGCACGAAAAAGGGGCCGGGCTTGCGCCCGACCCCTTCGATCGTTCGATCCGGATGGATCAGAACTGGTAGGCCACGCGAGCCTGGACCGACGTCGCATCGGCGTCGAGGCCAGTGTCGTCGAAGTCGTTGAAGTCATGGTACAGGACTTCGGCACCCACGACCACGTTCGGCGTGACTTTGTAGTCGACGCCAGCACCGATGACGCCACCGACGCCTTCGTACTCACGATCAGCAAGCTCGGCCTTCGCGTAGGCAGCACCCACGACGCCGTAGATCAGCGTGTTGCCGGCATCATAGCCAGCGCGCAGCTTCAGGCGGTGGACCGAGTCGATGCTCAGGCCATCGAAGTCGACGGCGTCATCGTCGTCGTCTTCGCTGCTGATGTCAGCAGCGTTGAGGTCGAGTTCGCCACCAAGAACGAAGCGGCCAAAGTCGTGCTGGTAACCAGCGAACGCGCCACCGATCACGCCCTCGGCGTCGGCTTCGCCGAAGATGTCGTCGATGATGTTGTCATCATCGTCGTCGTCATCACCGTCACCGTCGGCGTCGAAGTCGAGATCTTCGCCGTCGATGCTGCCATCGCCACGGCCGTAGCCGAGCGACAGACCGGCATAGCCGCCCGTCCAGTCCTGCGTCGGCATGACGATCGGCGCGGGCGCCATCGGGACGGGCTCGACCGGGGCGGGGGCGACGCCACCGGCATAAGCGGCACCGGCGAACAGGGCGCCGGCAGCGGTCAGGGTCACGAGTTTCATTATCTGCTCCTTGTCTAACACGATGTCTCCACGAGAAAATCCCATGGAATTTGTCCCGGACATCTGTTGGCATAGACGCCAAAAGGGGGGGGATGTTCCAATCACGAAATTTTCGCTGAGCGCCGTGTTGCACTTTGACGACACTATTTTTGGCGGTTTACCGCCTGCAACGCCCCTGCGACCACAAGGGGTAAACCTAACCCCCTGACTTCTCTTCAAGAATCAGCCATTCCTCCTCGGCTGAACTTAGCCGATCCTGCCGAGAGGCCAAAGCCTCGGTCGCTTTGGCGAACTTGACAGGCTCACGCGCATAGAGATTGGGATCCGCCAGAAGCGACTCAAGCTTCTCAATCTCGGCCTCAAGACGCTCGATCTCGGCCGGGAGCGCTTTCAGGCGGTGCGACTCTGTGAACGTCAGAGCCTGCGCCCCCGCAGGTCCCGCCCCGTTCGACGGCTTCGGCGCCGAGGATGGCCGCGGCTTTTCAGGCAGGACGCCTGTCTCGTCAGGTTTCTGCGCCTGATAGTCCGACCAGCCGCCGGGATAGACCGCGACATGACCGTCGCCCTCGAACGCGACCGTCTGGCTGGCGACGCGATCCAGGAAATCCCGGTCGTGGCTGACCAGAAGGACCGTGCCGTCGTAGTCGGCCAGCAGGTCCTGCAGAAGGTCCAGCGTCTCGATGTCCAGATCGTTCGTCGGCTCGTCCAGAACCAGAAGGTTCGACGGTTTCGCCATGATCCGCGCCAGAAGCAGCCGCGCCTTTTCGCCACCCGACAGCGAACGGACCGGCGCACGAGCCTGCGCCTCGGAGAACAGGAAGTCCTTCAGATAGCCGACCACGTGGCGCGGCGTGCCACGTACCATGATCTGGTCCGCCTGCCCCGAAACCCGCATGTCGGGACTGCCGGTCAGGCTGTCCCAAAGCGTCATGTCCGGGTCGAGCTGCGACCTAGCCTGGTCGAACACCGCGATCTCGAGGTTCGTGCCGTGGCGCACCCTGCCCTCGTCAGGCTCGATCTCGCCCGTCAGCATCTTCAGGACGGTGGTCTTGCCGATGCCGTTCGGACCCACGAATGCCACCCGGTCGCCCCGCCCGATCTTGATCGAGAACGGGCGCAGGATCGTACGGTCCCCATAGGACTTGGTGATCGAGTCGGCCTCGATCACCTTCTTCCCCGACTGCGGACCGCTTTCCAGGTCCATGGCGGCGGTGCCCTGCCGGCGGATCATGTTCGACCGCGTCTCGCGCAGGTTCTGCAGCTCGCGCACGCGGCCCTGGTTGCGCTTGCGGCGGGCCGAGATCCCCTCGACCGCCCATTTCGCCTCGGCCTTGATCTTGCGGTCGAGCTTGTGACGCTGCTGGTCCTCGTCCTCCCAGACCTTGTCGCGCCAGTCCTCAAAATTCTCGAAACCACGTTCCTGCCGGCGGACCTGCCCGCGGTCGATCCAGAGCGTCGCGCGCGTGAGGTTCCGCAGGAACGCCCGGTCGTGCGAGATCAGCACGAAGCCGGTCCGCGTGCCTTTCAACTGCTGTTCCAGCCAAGCGATCGCCCGGATGTCGAGGTGGTTCGTCGGCTCGTCCAGCAGCATCAGCTCTGGCGCCTCGGCCAGAAGCTTGGCCAGCGCCGCCCGCCGCCGTTCGCCGCCCGATGCCTTCGCGGGGTCGGCAGCGGGGTCGAAGGTCAGGTCGTCGGCGACCATCTCGACCTTGTAGGCCTCGGACGGGTCAAGCGACGAGGTCGCGAAATCGCCCAAGGTCGCGAAGCCCTCCATCGAGGGCTCCTGCTCCATGTAGCCGACGGTCGTGCCGGGGGACAGGACCCGGCCGCCGCGATCGGGCTCGACCAGGCCGGCCATGACCTTCATCAGGGTGGATTTGCCCGACCCGTTGCGGCCCACCAGTGCCACCCGGTCGCCCGGTTGCACCACGAGGTCGAGATCCGAGAATACCGGATCGCCGCCGAAGGTCAGAGAAATGTCGGAGAGTTGTAAGAGAGGTGTGCGCGCCATGTTCGCGAGGTAGAGGGCGCCGCGTTCCTTATCAAGACGGCTCGAACGATCGCCCTATGTCGCCCGACATGACCGACACCCCCACGATCCCGCGGGCAAAGACCCGGCCGAAGACGGCGCGTCCGCCGCTCTACAAGGTGATCCTGCTGAACGACGACTTCACCCCGCGCGATTTCGTGGTGAAGGTGCTGCAGGCGGTGTTCCGCATGAGCGAGGGCGAAGCGCTCGACGCGATGCTGACCGCCCACCAGTTGGGCGCGGCCGTGATCGCCGTGTTCACGCGCGAGATCGCCGAAGAGAAGGTCCGCCGCGGCAACGAGATGGGCGCGGCCGATGGCTATCCGCTGACCTTCACCACCGAGAAGGAATAGTCAGCCCGCGACCGCCCGCAGCAGGCGCTGCCGGGCTGGAGGAATGGCGCCGATCTCCACCCCGGTGAAGACGTGCATCGTTCCCATCTCGTCATCGACGACGGCGTGGTCCGACACCCAGCCCCCCATCGTCAGGTAGGTGCGCAACAGCGGCGGCATGGCGGCCAGCGCGCGCCGCGGGTCCAGCGGCCGGGTCAGCGCACGCGCCAGCGCCACCGCGCGCGGCGCCTTCACCCGCGGCAGCCATCGAGGTGGCGCGACGTGGCGCTGGTGCAGGAAGGCGAAGGCATCGGCATGGGTCTTGGCGTCGGTCCCCTGGAACGAGGCGCAGCCGAACAGCATCTCGACCTCTTCCTGGTCCACGATCCGGGTCAGCGCGCCCCAGGCAAGACGCAGGACGTCCGCGTCGCGGTGGTCGGGATGGACGCAGAATCGGCCAAGCTCGACCATCTTGCCGTGAAACGCGCGAAGCTTGCCAAGCTCGTAGTAGCGGGCCGAATAGCTCGCGCCGATCTCGCCCCCGTTCGCCAGCGGCATCAGGCGGAAGGTGCAGACGGCGGCGCCGGTGTCCAGATCCTCGATCAGGACGTGACGGCAGCGGGTGTCGTAGTCGTCGGCCACCTGCCGGTCGGCGGGAAAGACCATCGACCGAAGCGCCAGGCACCGCGCAAAATCCGCATCGGTCCGCGTCTCGAAGGCACGGTAACGGCCCTTCGCGAGAATGGTCATGGCGCGACCCTCACCCTTTCAACGTCCTCACCGGACCTTATCTAGGCTGAGCAACGCAATAGTGGAGACGTCGCAACGTTTCCGTGACAGAGAATCGAGGATTCCATGGAAAAAGTGCAAAAGTCAGACGCCGAATGGCGCGAAGAGCTTTCGGACCTGGCCTACAAGGTGACCCGCAAGCACGGCACTGAACGCGCAGGAACCTACGAGGACTTCCCCGAGGGCCCCGGCACCTTCAACTGCGTCTGCTGCGGCCTTCCGGTGTTCGACAAGGAACACAAGTTCGACAGCGGCACCGGCTGGCCGTCCTTCTATGAGCCCGTCGCTCCCGAGAATGTCGGCACGTCCGAGGACCGCAAGCTTTTCATGAAGCGGACCGAGGTGCATTGCGCCCGCTGCGAGGCGCATCTGGGTCACGTCTTTCCCGACGGCCCCCGCCCCACCGGGCTACGCTACTGCATCAACGGCGTCGCGCTGGACTTCGAGCCCAAGGGCTGAGGTTTCCCTCAGCCCTCTTCGAAGAAGTCGGCCGGGTTGAACGCGCCCACGCTGCTGAAGAGCTGCCGCAGGAAGCTGATACCCTCGGTGGTCTGGGTGGTTGTCCGCCGCGACAGGCGGACGACGCGCCCATCCTCGAGGCCGTAGCGCTCGATATTCGCCAACGTCCCGTTTTCGGCGAAGGAGATCGCGAGAACCTCGCGATCCACCTCTTGCGGCTCTGTCGCGCCGTAGTGGCGGAACCGGCTCTGCACATAATACCACGAGTCCGCGCCCAGAACGCCGGTCGAGGTCGGCCGGCCCACGGCCGCGGCGACTTCTTCGCGCGTCGCGACGCCCACCTGCAGCGGCGCGAGGTCCTCGTCGGGGGGGACATAGCCATGACTGCGGTAGACCGCCGAACAGGCGGCCAGTGACAGGGCAAGCAGGCCCGCCACCAGCAGGCGAAGATGGTTGCTCATGTGGTGCGGTCCCCTGTCCCTTTGCTCTGGCGTTGCCTACATCAATGAACAAGCAACGATCAAGAATGGAGGGCCCATGCCGCCCGAAACCGACGAGACCCGGATCCGGCTGACCGGCACCCGTGCGCGCGAACCGCACGAGTTCGACCTGCGCCCCGGCGAAGATGCCCGCGCGGCTCTCGCCGCCGAGTTCGACCTGTCCGCCCTGCGCAAGCTCAGGCTTGCCGGGCGGCTGGTGCCCGCCGGCAAGCGCGACTGGCGGCTCGAGGCGACGCTTGGCGCCACGGTCGTGCAGCCTTGCGGCGTGACGCTCGAGCCCGTGACGACGCGTATCGATGAAGAGATCACGCGCCACTACATGGCCGACTGGACCGCCCCCGACACCGCCGAGCAGGAGATGCCCGACGAGACCGAGGACGAGCCCCTGCCCGCGGTGCTGGACCTGATGACGGTCATCACCGAAGAGCTGTCACTGGCGATCCCGGCCTTCCCCCGCGCCGAAGGGGCCGACGCGATCGAGGCCGAAGCCCGGCCCGAGGGGGCCGAGCCGATCCGCGATGAGGACACGAGGCCCTTCGCCGGGCTGCGCGATGCGCTGTCGAGGGGCGAATAGCGCCTATTTCGCGGGGCAGGTCTCGGACAGGCCGCCGATCCCCTCGATCAGCGCGAGGTAGACACCGACGCCCTCGGCCCCGTCCTGCCCGGTCAGGGGAAGCGTGACGATGGGCAGGTCGTAGGCCTCGCTGAGGCGTTGCGCCTGTGAGCGGTCATCGCCGGGCGCGGCGAGCAGGCACCCGACGTCGCCCTGTTCGAGCCGCGCCTCGACCTCGCTGAGGTGCCGCACGCCGGGCCGGGTCGCATCGCCTTGCGAGATCGCGCCGGCCAGCGGCAAGTCGAACGCCTCGGCCGCCGGTCCCCAGGCGTCGTGGACGGTCAGGATCGCCCCCGGCGGGTTATCCTGCAGCCGGGCCTGCGCCTCGGAGACGGCCTGCCGGATCACCTCGGCCGCGTGCTCGGCATTTGCGCGGTAGGTCTCGGCGCCGGCGGGCTCGACCTCGCCCAGGGTTGCCGCGATCTCGTCCAGCCAGCCCGCCGTGATCTCGGGGTCGAGCCAGGCGTGCATCGCGTGGTCATGCCCTTTTTCCTCGTGGGCGTGCTCGTCGTGCTCGTCTTCGGCGCGATGGTCCTCGTGCGCTTCGTGGTCATGCTCGGGCGCCTCGAGAACCAGGACCAGCCCGGCAAGGTTTTCGGTCGGCCCGTCGAGCCACGGGGTCAGCCCGCCACCAAGGCGCACGACCAGGTCGGCCGAGCCCAGCGCCCGCGCCTGGCTGGGACGCAGCGACGCGGTGTGGGGATCGTCCCCCGGCTCGAGCAGCGACGGGACCGGCTCGCCGAGGACTGCGGTGGACAGGCCAGCGGTGATGGGCAAATCGGAGATGACGGAAGGTTGGGCCCAGACGGGCGCAGCAACGAGGGCGGGGAGGATTGCGAATCTGAACATGCGGTACTTGCTAGGCCGAGTGTTATACTATATCAACCCCTCATGAGATGCCCCTCGTTCGATCAGCACGATCACGCCGCCTGCCGCGCCGATGCGCTGTCGCAGGCCGAAGCTGCCTGCGCCGCACGCGGCCTGCAGTTCACCCCGATGCGCCGCCAGGTGCTCGACACGCTTCTGGGGGCGCCGAAAGCCATGGGAGCGTACGATATCCTCGAAGTGGTCACGCCGACCGGACAGAAGCGCCAGCCGCCGGCCGTGTACCGCGCGCTCGACTTCCTGACGTCGAACGGGTTTGCGCACCGGCTTGAAAAGCTGAACGCCTACGTCGCTTGCGCCTGCCCCGGCGATGCGCACCGCCCTGCCTTCCTGATCTGCCGCGTCTGCGACCGGGTGGCCGAAGCCACCGACGTCGCCCCGCGCCGGCTGGGCGACGAGGCCGCGGCGCAGGGCTTCCGCATAGAGCGGACCGTGGTCGAAGCCGTTGGCCTCTGCCCCGGTTGCGCAGCATGAGCCTTGCCACGCTCGAGGACGTCACCCTCAGGCGGAATGGCGAGGCGGTGCTCGACGCCGTGTCGCTGTCGGTCGACCGGGGAGAGATCGTCACGCTGGTCGGGCCGAACGGGTCCGGCAAGACGACGCTGGTGCGCACGCTGCTTGGCGCGGTGCACCCCGATGGCGGCCGCGTCACGCGGCGCGCGGGGCTTCGCGTCGGCTACGTGCCGCAACGGCTGTCGATCGACCCGACGCTGCCGATGAGCGTGGGACGGTTCCTGCGCCTGCCGAACCGCCACTCGCCGGACGCGATCCGCACCGCGCTCGAGGATGCCGGCCTGCCGGGTGTGGCCGACCGCCCCCTCGCCGCGCTGTCGGGCGGGCAGTTGCAGCGGGGACTGCTTGCGCGCGCGCTGATCGACGACCCGGAACTGCTGGTCCTCGACGAGCCGACGGCGGGGTTGGACCAGCCGGGCGCGTCCGCGTTCTACCGCCGGATCGAGGAGCTGCGGGACAGCCGGGGCTGCGCGGTCCTGCTGGTCAGCCACGACCTGCACGTCGTCATGGCCGCGTCGGACCGGGTGATCTGCCTGAACGGCCATGTCTGCTGCGAGGGCACGCCCGCCGTCGTCGCCTCGGCCCCGGCCTATCGGGCGCTGTTCGGCGAGGGCACGGGCGGTGCGCTTGCCCTCTACCGCCACGAGCATGGCGGCCACCGGCACGGCCACGCCGCCGACCACCATCACCACGAGCACGAGACCGCGAATGGATGACTTTCTGCTGCGGGCGGCGCTCGCGGGAACGGGGCTGATCCTTGCGACGGCGCCGCTCGGCTGCTTCGTCGTCTGGCGCCGCATGGCCTATTTCGGCGACGCAACCGGCCACGCGGCCGTGCTTGGCGTCGCGGTCGCGGTCACGCTGTCGCTGCCCGTCATCGCGGGGGTGCTGGCGACCACGGCGGCCTTCGGAGTGCTCTTGTTCGGACTGACGCGTCAGGGGACGAGCGCGGACACGGTCCTGGGTGTGCTCAGCCACTCGTTGCTGGCCATTGGCCTAGTGGGCGTGGCGCTGGCGCCGGGGCCACGGATCGACCTCGAAGGGCTGCTGTTCGGCGACATCCTTGCGGTCCGCTCGCTCGACGTCTGGCTGATCTGGATCGGGGGTGCTGCGGTTGCGGCCATCGTTGCGGCACGGTGGAACGCCCTGTTGACGGCAACGCTGGGCGACGACCTGGCGCGGGCCGGCGGCATCAATCCCCCGCGGGACACGGCGCTGCTGACCGGCCTTCTGGCGCTGACGGTGGCGCTGGCGCTCAAGATGGTCGGGGCGCTGCTGATCTCGGCCCTGCTGATCATTCCGGCCGCGGCCGCCCGGCCCTTCGCGCGCAGCCCCGAGGCGATGGTCGCCCTGGCCGCGGCGCTGGGGCTCGCGTCGGTCCTCGGGGGGCTGGGACTGTCGTTCCTGATCGACAGCCCGGCCGGCCCGTCGATCATCGTCGCCGCGGCCGCGCTCTTCGCCGTTGCGCGCGCGGTCCAGCCGGCGCGATAACCGCTGGGATCTGCCTGCCAGTCGCAGGTCGAGCAGCGTGTCGTTTCGGCGCAGCACTAAGCCGCCCGATCCAGGATCGCCCGCGCCGCAGGCGTGAGGTCGACAAGACTGACCACCGCGCCGGGCGGCAGGCGCTCGCCGCGGGGTCAGGACCCCGGGATCAGTGAGCGCCCCGCAAAGCACCTCGGATCTTCCGCGCCGAGCGCCCGATACGGTCAGCCACGTAGCGGCTTTTCGGCGCGGGCCGCAGCGGATAAGCCTATGTGATCGGAGCAGAGAGTGCGCGATGATCGGTGGCATCGACCTGGGCGGCACCAAGATCGAGGCGCAGCTCTTCGATCCGTTGGGCCAGCCCGTGGGTCCGGCCTTGCGCGTGCCCGCGCCGCGGCGGTCGGTCGCGGACCTCGTCACGGCGCTTGCGGGGCGGATCACGTGGCTCGACGCGGCTGCGGGGCGCGCGGAGCCGGTGGGACTGGCACATCCCGGTGCAGTCGATCCCGCGACGCGGCGGCTCTCTGCGGTCAATCTCGTGGCGAGCGGCCATGCCCTTGGCCCCGCCTTGACCGAGGTCGTGGGTCGTGACGTGCCGATGCTGAACGACGGGTTGGCCGTTACCCTCTCCGAGGCGCGGGGCGGTGCCGGGACCGGGCGCGTCGTGCCGGGCATCGTCGCGGGGACCGGCCTGGGCGGGGGCGTTGCCATCGACGGCCGCGTGCCGCCCCGCGCGGGGGGCCGGGGCCTTGGGATCGGGCATGTCGGCCTGCCGGCCCGGGCGCTGAAGCGCCACCGCCTGCCGCTGAGACCCTGCGGCTGCGGCGCCGAAGGCTGTGCCGAGATGTATTGCTCGGGCACCGCCATCGCCTTCCTGCGCAAAGCCGTTCCCGGTGACCCACTGTCGGTCCGGGCGGATCTGCTCGCCCTGTCTGCCGCGATCCTCACGCTCGGCCCCGACGCGATCGTGCTGTGCGGAGGCGCGCCACGCATCCCCCGGATGGATGCGCGGCTGTCCCGCACGCTCGACCGTTACGCCTTGGGCGGGGCGACGCCGCCACCGGCGCGGCGTGCGTCGTTCGGCGACGCCTCGGGCGCGCAAGGTGCTGCGCTCCATGCCGGACCAGCGGCCTGATCAGGCCTTGGGATAGCCCAGCATGTGAACCTTCGCCCCGATCTCGTCGAGAATCGTAGGGTCGTCGATGGTCGCGGGCGGCTTGAACGCATCGCCATCGGCGATCTGCGCCATCGTCTTGCGCAGGATCTTGCCCGAGCGCGTCTTGGGCAAACGCTCGACCACAGTCGCAAGCTTGAAGGCGGCGACCGGGCCGATCCTTTCGCGCACCAGCGCGACCAGCTCGGACTGGATCTGCGCGTCCGTGACCTCGGCCCCCTTCTGCAGCGTCACGAAGCCCATCGGAAGCTGGCCCTTCAGCGGGTCCCTCACACCGATCACCGCACACTCGGCCACCAGAGGATGCGTGGCGAGCACCTCTTCCATCAGCCCCGTCGACAGCCGGTGGCCGGCCACGTTGATGACGTCGTCGGTGCGCGCCATGATCCAGAGGTAGCCATCCTCGTCCATCATCCCCGCGTCGCCGGTGTTGTAGTACCCGGCAAAACGGTCGAGATACGCCATCCGGTACCTCTCGTCATTGCCCCAGAGCGTCGGCAGGGTGCCCGGCGGCAGGGGCAGCTTGATCGCGATCGAGCCGAGCTGCCCTACCGGCATCTCCTCGCCCTCCTGGCCGAGGATGTGCACCTCGTAGCCCGGCATCGGCACGGTGGGAGAGCCGATCCTGACCGGCAGCGGCTCGAGCCCGGCGGGATTGCCGGCGATGGTCCAGCCGGTCTCGGTCTGCCACCAGTGGTCGTAGACCGGCTTGTCCATGACCTTCTGCGCCCACAGGATCGTATCAGGGTCCGCGCGTTCCCCCGCGAGGTAGAGCGCGCGAAGACCCGAAATGTCGTGCCCCTTCATCTGGGCGGCCTCGGGGTCCTCCTTGCGGATGGCACGGAAGGCCGTGGGCGCGGTGAAGAAGGATTTCACGTCGTGCTCGGCGATGACCCGCCAGAAGGTCGAGGCGTCGGGGGTGCCCACCGGCTTGCCCTCGAACACGATCGTGGTGTTGCCGTGGATGAGGGGGGCGTAGCAGATGTAGCTGTGCCCGACGACCCAACCAACATCCGAAGCGGCCCAGAAGACCTCTCCGGGCTCGACGTTGTAGATGTTCTTCATCGTCCAGTTCAGCGCGACGAGGTGCCCGCCGGTCGGGCGTACCACGCCCTTGGGCTGGCCGGTCGTTCCACTGGTATAGAGGATGTAGCACGGGTGATCTCCCCGCACGCCGACGCAGTCGGCCGGCTCGGCGTCGGCCAGCGCCTCGTGCCAGTCGACGTCCCGCCCCTCGGTCATGTCGGCCTGAAGCTCGGGGCGTTGCAGGATCACGCAGAAGTCGGGCTTATGGCTCGCCATGCCGATCGCGCCGTCGAGCAGCGGCTTGTAGGGCACCACGCGCGACGGCTCGATCCCGCACGAGCCCGCGATGACCGCCTTGGGGCGCGCATCGTCGATGCGGGTGGCAAGCTCGGCCGAGGCGAAGCCGCCGAAGACGACCGAGTGGATCGCCCCGATCCGCGTGCAGGCCAGCATCGCCACCAGCGCTTCGGGCACCATCGGCATGTAGATCACGACGCGGTCGCCGGCCTCGATGCCCCGCGCCTTCAGCGCCCCGGCCAGCCGTGCGCAACGGTCCTGCAGTTCAGCGAAGGTGATCTTTGCCTTTGCCCCCGTCACGGGGCTGTCATAGATGATCGCTACCCGCTCGCCGTGGCCGGCCGCCACGTGGCGGTCCACCGCGTTGTGACAGGTATTGGTGATCCCGTCGGGAAACCAGACCGAGCCGTCCCCGGACAGCGCCGTCGTCGGGAAGGTGTCCCACTCGATCGCCTTCGCCTGCTCCATCCACCACCCCGCGGGGTCGGCCCTCCAGGCTGCATAAACCTCTGCATACGTCATGGCTGTCCTCCCATGAAAATCAGTGCCGCCCCCTGCCCTTTCGCGCAAGCTGCCGTCGAGAGTTTAACGCCAACGGGTCCCACCCGTGGCCGTCTCGCGTTAGGAAGGCGCCCATGAATCAGGCGACCGACGACAAAGCCAATCTTCGCGTCCAGGCGGCCTCGGTCTGCGTGGCAAGCATGCTCGTGCTGGCAAAGCTCTGGGCGCTCTACGTGACGGGGGCGTTGTCGGTGGCCGCCTCGTTGGCCGATTCGGGCCTCGACCTGCTGGTTTCGGTGGGGGGTCTGCTGGCGATCCGCTACGCGCAGCGCCCGCCCGACCGGGATCACACCTTCGGACACAGCTCGGCCGAAGATCTCATGGCGTTCATGCAGGCCGCTTTCATCCTGATCTCGGCCTTCGCCATCGCCGCCGCCGCGCTGTCGCGGATCGGCGAGGCGCCGACGCTCGAGGCCGAGGGCGCGGGCATCGGGGTCATGGTGCTGTCCATCGTGCTGACGCTGGGCCTTGTCGCGTACCAGACGCGCGTCACGCGGCAGACCGGCAATCGCGTCGTGGCGGCGGACCGGCTGCACTATATCGGCGACCTCCTCCCGAACCTCGGTGCGATCCTCGCCCTCGCGGCGTCGAGCCTGTTCGACGTGGCGGTGATCGACACGCTGGTTGCGCTGCTGGCGGCCGTGATTCTCGCGGCTGGCGCGCTCAGGATCGGATCGGGAGCATGGGACGCGCTGATGGACCGCGCCGCGCCGGACGAGCTGGGCCGGTTCATCGACCGGCTCGTCGCCGACCATCCGGGGATCGTGGGGCACCACGACCTGCGCACACGAACCGCCGGCGCGCGTATCTTCGTGAACCTGCATCTCGAGATCGACGGCCATCTCAGCCTCGACGAGGCGCATGAGTTCGGCGAGGACATCCGCCGCAAGATCATCGCCCGCTATCCGCAGGCCGACATCATCATCCACCACGATCCTGTCTGATCGGCTTGCACGTCGATCCGTGTCGGGTTAGGTGAGCTGTCAGCGCGGGCGTTGTGTAATGGTAAGACCCTTGCCTTCCAAGCAAGAGATGCGGGTTCGATTCCCGCCGCCCGCTCCAGCTTCCATCGCGCCCTGTGACGTATTGCTCGCTTGCATCCCGGGGGCGCGACAGGGACAACCGCTCCGATTCCAGTTTCAGGAGCCGCCGTGCCACCGCCAAGCCAGACCGAAGACCGCGCGAGATCCAAACGCATCGGCGCCCTGGCTGAATTATGGCCCTTTCTCGCGCGCTACCGCGGCATGGTGGCCGCGGCCTTTGCAGCGCTCGTCCTGACGGCCAGCGTCTCGCTGATCCTGCCGATCGCCGTGCGCCGCGTGGTCGACGGGTTCGAGACTTCGGCCGAAGCGCTTCTGGACAAGTACTTCCTGGCGTTCATCGTGATCGCCGCGCTGATGGCCGTGGGCACGGGCTTGCGCTATTACCTCGTGACCCGCCTGGGCGAGCGCGTGGTGGCCGACATCCGCAAAGCCGTGTTCGACCGCGTCATCGGCCTGTCACCCGCCTTCTACGAAAACATCATGACCGGCGAGGTGCTCAGTCGGATCACGACGGATACGACGCTGATCCTGTCGGTGATCGGCTCGTCGGTGTCGGTGGCGCTGAGAAACCTGCTCATCCTGATCGGCGGACTTGTTCTGCTGATCTACACGTCGGGCAAGCTGTCGCTGCTGGTGCTGCTGCTGGTGCCGATCGTCATCGTGCCGATCGTCGTGCTGGGGCGGCGGCTGCGCGTCCTCAGCCGGCAGAACCAGGACTGGATCGCCGCGTCGTCGGGCAATGCGTCCGAGGCGCTCTTGTCCGTGCAGACCGTTCAGGCCTTCACCCACGAGCCGCTGAGCCAGGCCGCCTTCGCCAAGGTCACCGAGCAGAGCTTCGACGTCGCCCGCCGCCGGATCGGCGTGCGTGCGGTGATGACGGTGCTGGTGATCCTGCTGGTCTTTGTCGGTGTCGTCGGCGTCCTCTGGATCGGTGCGCGGGACGTGCGCGCCGGAACGATGACCGTGGGCGAGCTGGTGCAGTTCGTGATCTACGCCGTGATGGTCGCCGGGTCCGTGGGCGCCCTCAGCGAGATCTGGGGCGAACTGCAGCGTGCCGCCGGCGCGACGGAACGGCTGGTCGAGCTGCTGAGCGCCACCGACAGCGTCGCCGAACCCGCCGACGCGGCCCCCATGCCCGAGCCGACCGGCGCCATCAGCTTTGAGAACGTGCGGTTCTCGTACCCCGCCCGCCTCGAGGCCCCCGCCCTCGAGCACGTCTCGTTTCACGTGGAACCGGGCGAGACGGTGGCGCTTGTCGGTCCCTCGGGCGCGGGCAAGAGCACGGTGATCCAGTTGCTCCTGCGGTTCTACGATCCGCAGGACGGGACCATCCGCATCGACGGACGCGACCTGCGCGAGGCCGCCCGCAGCGACTTCCGCCGCCACATTGCGCTTGTTCCGCAGGACCCGGTGATCTTCGCCGCCTCGGCGCGCGAGAACATCCGCTTCGGCCGCCCCGACGCCACGGATGCCGAGGTCGAGGACGCCGCCCGCGCTGCCGCGGCTCACGAGTTCCTGACCGCCCTCCCCGAGGGCTACGACACTTATGTGGGCGAGCGCGGCGTGATGCTGTCGGGCGGCCAGAAGCAGCGCGTCGCCATCGCCCGCGCCATCCTGCGCGACGCGCCGGTGCTCTTGCTGGACGAGGCGACCTCGGCCCTCGACGCCGAGTCCGAGATGCTGGTGCAGAAGGCGGTGGACCGGCTGGCGCATGGCCGCACGACGCTGGTGGTCGCGCACCGCCTTGCGACGGTGAAGAAGGCCGACCGCATCCTGGTGTTCGAAGGCGGCCGCATCGTCGCCCACGGCACCCATGACGAGCTCGTGGCCGAGGGTGGTTTATATGCCCGGCTGGCACGACTTCAGTTCACGGCGGGGCTCGCGGCGGAATGAGGCGCCGGCCGGCGTCGTCCAACGCGGATCTGCGGGACGTGGCGGCGCAAGGGCAGCACAAGTGGCAGTTCACGGTGTCCGACCCCGACAGGCTGGCCCGCGCCGGCATCCGCGTCTTTCCCAAGGTCGATGCGGGCCACCGGATGGGTGGCGGCTCGGTCCGGTTCGAGACCCCGTCGCAGCATCCGTCCGCGCGGTTCCTGCCCCTGGGCGCCTACTCCTACAGCCAGAGCACGCTCGACCACGTGGCCTTCGTCGGGCGCTATACCTCCATCGCCCGCAATGTCTGCGTGATGGGCGACGAGCATCCGGCCGGGTGGGCGACGACCAGCCCGATCGCCTACTCGGCCCGCCGCCGGGCGATGTGGCACCTTCCGCCGCCCTCCGAAGGCCTGCCCGATTTCGACCCCACCCCCGCCGAGATCGGGATCGGGAACGACGTCTGGATCGGCCAGGACGTACTTCTGAAGGGCGGCATCCTGATCGGCGACGGGGCCGTCATTGCGGCCGGCGCCATCGTCACAGTGGATGTGGAGCCCTACACCGTCGTCGGCGGCGTGCCCGCCCGACCGATCCGCCCGCGCTTTGCCCCGGACCTCGCCCGCCGCTTCGCCGAGATCCGGTGGTGGGACTATGACTGGACCGATCTGGCCGACCTGCCGGTCCAGGACCCGGCCCGCTTCATCGACGCCGTCGCAAGGCGCCGCGCGCGCCTCGATGCGCGGCCCGACGCCCGCGCCACGGTGCGCGCTCATCTGGCCCGGCTCCCGCAGGAGTGACGGCCGAAGGGGCTTGCGCGCGACGCCGCAGCGTCAGACTTTCTCCTGAACTTGGTCTGCGGCACAACCGTCGCAAACCATAGGGAGGACACCGATGGGATACGCCACGCCCGAAGACCGGCGCCGCATTGAGGGCGATACTCCGTGGGAGGAGCGTGACCTCCCCGTCACCGTCTGGCAGCAGATCGAACGCACCGCCGGCCGCTTCCCCGATCGCCCGGCGATGACCTACCAGATGTTCTCGGGCCCCAAGGACAAGGCCGAGACCCTGTCCTGGTCCGAGCTGAAGGACCAGGTCGCCCAGGCGGCGAACCTCTTCCGCGAGCTTGGCGTCGGCCCCGAGGACAAGGTCGCCTACCTTCTGCCCAACTGCAACGAGTGCATCGTCACCTACCTGGGCGGCATGGTCGCGGGCATCGTCAACCCGATCAACCCGCTGCTCGAGCCCGGCCAGATTGCCGCCATCCTGCGCGAGACCGAGGCCAAGGTGCTGGTCACCCTGCGCGCCTTCCCCAAGACAGATGTCGCCCAGAAGGCCGCCGAGGCAGCGGCCTACGCGCCGAACGTGCACCACGTCCTCGAGGTGGACCTGCACCGCTACCTGACCGGCGCGAAGAAGCTGATCGTCCCGCTGATCCGGCCCAAGGTGAAGGTCACCCACAAGGCCCGCGTGCAGAACTTCAACAAGGCCATCGCCGCACAGCCCAAGACGCTGCAATTTGACGATCCGGCCGTCGACCGCATCTGCACGAACTTCCATACTGGTGGCACGACCGGCATGCCCAAGGTTGCGCAGCACACCTACTCCGGCATCATCTACAACGGCTGGCTGGGGGCCGAGCTTCTCTTCACCGAAGAGGACAACCTGATCTGCCCGCTGCCGCTGTTCCATGTCTTTGCGGCCGTGGTCGTTATCGGCTCGTCCATAGCCTCGGGCGCGCATGTCGTGTTCCCGACCCCTGCCGGCTATCGCGGCGAGGGCGTGTTCGACAACTTCTGGAAGCTGTGCGAGCGCTACGGCATCACCTTCATGATCACCGTGCCGACGGCCGTCTCGGCCCTGATGCAGCGCAAGGTGGATGCCGACATATCGAAGTTGCAGATCGCGTTCTGCGGATCTTCGCCGCTGCCGGTCGAGCTTTACAAGCGGTTCGAAAGCGCCGCGGGCGTCACGATATGCGAAGGCTACGGGCTGACCGAGGCGACGTGCCTCGTCTCGATCAACCCGCCGGCCGGGACCAAGAAGATCGGCTCGATCGGGATTCCGTTCCCCTACACGGACGTGAAGATCTTTCATGATACCCAGGACGGCGGCAAGGAATGTCCCACCGATGTCGTGGGCGAGATCTGCGTGTCCAGCCCCGGCGTCTTCGTCGGCAACACCTACGCCGAGGAGCCGAAGAACCATGACCTTTACCACGGCAACTACCTGCGCACCGGCGACCTGGGCCGGATCGACCCGGACGGCTACGTCTGGATTACCGGGCGCGCGAAGGACCTGATCATCCGCGGCGGTCACAATATCGACCCGGCCGAGATCGAAGAGGCGCTGGCAGCCCACGAAGAGGTCGCCATGGCCGGTGCCATCGGGCAGCCCGATGCCCATGCCGGCGAAATTCCCTGCGCCTATGTCGAGCTCTGCCAAGGCGCCACGGCGACCGAAGAGGACCTGATCGAATTCGCCAAGAGCCGCATCAACGAGCGTGCCGCCTGGCCGAAGCATATCGAGATCATGGACGAGCTGCCCAAGACCGCCGTGGGCAAGGTGTTCAAGCCCGACCTGCGCCGCATGGCCATCAAGCGCGTGTATAACTATGCGCTCAGGGATGCGGGGCTTTCGGCACAGGTGGTCGAGGTGTTCGAGGACAAGAAGCGCGGCCTCGTCGCGAAGGTATCGAAGGAGGCGGGGACGGACGAGGCCGCCGTCGCGCGCGTGCTCGGCGCCTTCACCCGCCCGTGGGAGTGGGCCGAAGGCTGATCCCCGCAACGGCCGCGGGGCCGGGGCTCTGCCGAAGCGCCCCGGCCGCATATCCTTCGGCGGATGGTACCCAGGACTCTGCCCTTCGCCCTGCTTTTCGCAATCATCCACCTCGGGATCGGGCACCTCACCCTGCTCGAGCGGGCCCCGCGCAGCCGATGGCTTTGCGCCTCGGGCGGGGCCGCGATGGCCTACGTCTTTCTCCACATCCGGCCCGAGCTTGCCTCGTACGAACACACCTTCATCGAGCAGCTATCGGCCTCGCGCGAGACGGCCGAGAGCCTCGTCTATCTCGTGGCCTTTGCCGGCCTTGCGGGGTTCTACGGGCTTGAGCGGGCGCTTGCGGCAGCCCAGCCGCAAGCGCCCGGACGGACTCCCCGACGCAGGTACCTTATAGCTGCATATCGGCAGTTTTGCCGCCTATAACGCGATCATCGGCTATCTGCTGCTTCACCGCGAAGGGGCCGGGACAGCCTCCCTGCTGATCTACGGGGCGGGGCGGGGCGGGGCGGCGATGGCGCTGCTGCGCGACCAACGATTACGGCCTGCGCCACGATCACCGCCACCGCTACGACCAGACCGGGCGCTGGATACTGGCGGCCGCCGTGACCGGCGGATGGATCGCAGGTCGGCGGATTTAACTGTCCGCGCCGGTGATCGGCTGCCTCTTCGCCTTCCTCGCCGGTAGCGTCGTGCTGAACGTGTTCAAGGAAGAACTGCCGGACGAGCGGGAAAGCTGTCTGGGCGCCTTCCTGCAAGGCGGCGTCGTCCAAGCGGCGCTTCTTCTGGCACTTCGACCCGTCGCGAGGCCGGACCTGAACCAAATCCGCCCGCGCCCGGTTGCCAATCTTGAACACCATTGAAGGAGGCAGAACCATGGCGAAATCCCGCGACCGGATTTGGGACGAGTGGCGCGAGCTGGTGAACATGACGCCGAAAGAGCTGGAAAAGTGGCTCACCACGGACGAATCGAAATCGGTCGGCGATACCGAGGGCGACGGCGACGGCGAAAGCACCGGACACTACTCCGGCCGCCAGATCCTCAAGATCAAGGACACGAAGAAGGCCGATCTCAGCGACGATCAATGGGACTGGATGAACAAGGTGACCGGCTACGTGAAACGCCACTGCGCCCAAGGTGGCCCGCAGGAGGACGTGGAGCATTCTTCCTGGCGCTATTCACTGATGAACTGGGGCCACGATCCTCTGAAGGAGGATGGCTGCCACGGCGGCTGAAAAGCTGCTGCTATGCCGCGCAAAGCGGGAAATTGGCAGGGGCTGAGGGACTCGAACCCACGACCTGCGGTTTTGGAGACCGCTGCTCTACCAACTGAGCTAAACCCCTAGGCCGGCCTTCCGCGTATTGCACCACGCGCCCGCGGTCAAGGCCGGATCGCAACGGAACAAGGCAGGCATCTTGGCGTTCGCCAGATGAATGACGGACCAACCCTGGAGGACCATAAAAATGGCTCTGAACGACCTCAAAGACGTTTATCTGGACCAGATCCAGGACATCTACAGCGCCTGCAGCCAATCGCTTGAAGCGACGACCAAACTGGGTCAAGCCGCCAAGGATGAAGAGTTGGGCAAGGCGCTCGCCGCCGGTTCGAAAGGCATCTCCGACGGCATGGCCAAGCTCGAGCAGATCTGTGGCGACCACGGGATCGACCCGACGGGCGAGCACTGCAAGGGAATGGAAGGCGTCGTGGCCGAGGCACAGGCACACGCGCTGGACGAAGAGTTCGGCTCGGACGACGCGCGCGACGCGATGATCATCAGCCAGTACCAGCGCATGGTCCACTACGCGATTGCCGGCTACGGCTGCTGCGCGGCATATGCCAATCGCCTCGGCTTGGATGGTGATGCGGCACTGCTGAAAGAGTGCCTCGACCAGACCCGCGAAGGCGACGTGCACATGAACAAGATCGCCGAGAACAGCGTTAACCCCAAGGCCGCCTAAGCCTTCGCGCCCGATGAAAGACCAGCCCCGCCCTTCGGCGGGGCTTTTTCGTGTCAGAATCGCCGGTTGTGTAACGATCCTCAGGGTCGTCCATCAGGTACGCCTGGCCGCGGCGCTCGCTCTCGTCGTCGCCTCTGACGGCGGCGCCGGAGTGCAGCCGTACAAGGGTCAGCAGGGTCCCGGTCGGCGGACCAGCACCACTTCTTCCGCGGCCTTCACCGGTGCCGCGGCGACCTCCGACAGGTTGGCGAGCCGCTGGCACAAAGGAAAACGCCCCAACCGAGAGGCCGGGGCGTTCCTGTCATTCCAATGGCTCGGGCGATCGCCCGCGCGTCTTACTCGATGATTTTCGAGACGACGCCGGCGCCGACGGTGCGGCCGCC
>NZ_JBELKF010000054.1:0-23476 GCF_042089775.1 Palleronia sp. | reverse complement strand
CTCAGATCGACAAGGAGGAGATCGACCCCATTCTCAGCATAACAACAAAAGCCGCATGATCATGCCCTCAGGCCATCCGGAACATTACACCGGCTTGACGGATGTGCCCCAGCAGAGGCTCCTTACGCAGATCGGCAGTCGGGGATGCAGCCCCATGAAATGTCGCGTGCGCTGACTCAGCATTATGCGCACTTCAATCTGCAGGGCTTCCCGCACCTCTTCCGGATCACGGTACAGGTGGGCTTCCCGCCTCCCGGACCAGACAGCCAGCCGGGTGGGCGCTTGGGCAAGGTTGTCTCTTGGGTTCTGGAGCAGGATCAGGCTGTATGGCCGTATGAGCAAGTCGAGCCCTTCCAATTGGCGCGGATTCACCCGCTCCTCAGTGATGCGCGGGCTCTCGATATCTTGCCGAAGGACGCTGGCTTTGGGCCTGCAGGTCTCGATGGCGAGGCTGTCGACGTGGTCTTTCCGTCCGCATGTCGGGATTCGACCCTCCTGGTCTATCGCCACGCATCCGGGCGATGCTGACGCAGAATAGGCGGTAGTCTTCTCCGCGCTTCATTCCTCAGCGGAGCCGAGGGTTTGCTAACCCGTCAGGAAAAGCAAGGCCAAGTCGGATCGCTGGCTCGGCCTTTGTCACATTGTGCGGGGCGATGTCACACTGCGTCTCCTGTACGTTGAGGATCAGCCGAGAGCTTCGTGGCCGTCGAAAGCCAACCGGAACGCTGGTCGCGCGACGCATCGCGCAAAGTAGGCAGTCAGCGACGGGTGGTCATTCAGCGGCATCACTTGGGCGGCGGCCCAGACGGAATAGCCGATCTGGCAGTCGGCACCGGAGAATTCGCTGAGCAGCCATTCGGCTCCGTCCAGCCACTCTTCCAGAAGGCCAAGCGAGACAGACAAGCGGTCAGCGGCCCCCGTCTCCGTCCGCCGCGCGACGTGCTGGACCAGCGTCTCGGCGAAGTGCAGCCAGTCCAGCCAGCCGATCCGGCCCGCAGCGCCCGGCGCCCGCCACAGATGCCGCGCGCGTGTCTCACAAAGCCACTCGGCCATTGCGCCGGTCTCGTGCATCGTCACAACGCCGTCGCGGAGCGCGGGTGGGCGGTCCGGATGCAGCGCCCCGTCCAGATCGTTGGGCGCTGACAGCGTCTCAAGTCGATAGGGGCAGCCGATCTCCTCCAGCAGCCAGAGCGTGCGGGTCGAACGGGAAAAGGGGACGTGCCACAGGGTCAGACCGCTCATCGCCTCTGACATAGGCGCGCGTCGGGCCGTGGCACGTCCCTTGCCGGTCAGAGGGCTGCCTGAAACAGCCCCCGAAGGTTCTCTACCGTGAGCGGGACGGGATTGCCGCCGCAGGACGGGTCGCGGAGCGCCATCTCCACCATGTCGTCCATCCGTGCCTCGGACACACCCATGTCGCCGAGCGAGCGGGGGATGCCGAAGCGGTCGTTGAACTCGCTCACGAAGGTGCGGAACCCGTCGAAGCCGCCGGAGATGCCCAGGTATGGCGAGGCGCGGTCGAACCTGTCGCGGATTGCCGGGGCATTGAGGGCGAGCACAGCCGGCATGCAGACCGCGTTCGTCGTGCCGTGATGGGTGTTGAAGACCGCGCCGATCGGGTGGCTCATCGCGTGGATGGCGCCCAGGCCTTTCTGGAAGGCCACAGCACCCATGGCGGCGGCTGACATCATGTTCGCCCGCGCTTCGATGTCGCCGGGCGTGTCGTAGGCGCGGGGCAGGTTGTCGATCACCAGCCGCATGCCTTCCAGCGCGATACCCTGGCTCATCGGGTGGTAGTGCGGGGACGAGAAAGCCTCGACGCAGTGGGCGAACGCGTCGAGGCCCGTGCCTGCGGTGATCGCCTTCGGCATCCCGACCGTCAGTTCGGGGTCGGCGATGACGACCGTGGGCAGCACCTTGGGATGGAAGATGATCTTCTTCTCATGCGTCTCGGAATTGGTGATGACGCTGGCCCGTCCCACCTCGGACCCCGTTCCGGCCGTGGTGGGCACGGCCACGATGGGCGCGATGGCGTCCGCATTCGCGCGCATCCACCAGTCGCCGACATCCTCATAGTCCCACACCGACCCGGACTGGCCACACATGAAGGCGACCATTTTGCCGAGGTCCAGTCCCGAGCCGCCGCCGAAGGCGACCACGCCGTCATGATCGCCCGCACGATAGGCCTCGACCCCGGCGCAGAGGTTCTTCTCGTTCGGGTTCGGGTCCACCTCGGCAAAGAGCGCCCGGCCAAGCCCCGCACCTTCGAGCAGGTCGAGCGCGCGCTTCGTGATCTCGAGCGGGGCAAGACCGCGATCCGTGACGAGCAGGGGGCGGGTGATCTTGGCGGCGCGGCAGGCGTCGGGCAGTTCAGCAAGTCGTCCGGCGCCGAAGCGGATCGCGTTGGGATAGGACCAGTTGCCGGTAGGGCTCATGAGGTGGCCTTCTTAAGATAATAGGATTTCGGGCGGGTCAGGGCCTGCAGGCCCAGGATCGACAACCCGGCGCCGCGGCCGGTATCCTTGCAGCCGGTCCAGCAAAGCGCGGGGTCGAGGTAGTCGGCCCTGTTCATGAAGATCGTTCCGGTCTCGATCCGGTCGCCAAGCCGGGCCGCGCGATCAAGGTCGGCGGTCCAGAGGCTGGCGGTGAGGCCGAAGCGGCTGTCGTTGATCAATCGCACCGCCTCGTCATCGTCCTTCACCGGGATGATGCCGACCACGGGGCCGAAGCTCTCCTCGCGCATCACCTCCATTTCGTGGGTGACGCCCGTCAGGACCTGCGGCGTCATATAGGCGCCGCCATCGTCGGCCGGATCGGTCGGGATGTGCGCGGTCGCTCCGGCCGCGACGGCGGCGTCGATCTGGTCGCGCACGGTGCGGGCGAAGCGGGCATGCGCCATCGGCCCGATCGTCGTGCCGGGGTCGAGCGGGTTGCCGAGCTTGAGCGCCTTTACCCAAGCCACGGCCTTTTCGACGAAGGCGTCATAGAGGCTTTCGTGCACGTAGATCCGTTCGATCCCGCAGCAGCACTGGCCGGCATTGAACATCGCGCCGTCCATCAGCCCGTCCACCGCCGCGTCGAGATCCGCGTCATCGAGGACATAGCCCGCGTCCTTGCCGCCGAGTTCGGTGGCGACCGGCACAAACGTCCCGGCGGCGGCGCGCTCCATCGCCTGTCCCCCGCCGACAGACCCGGTGAAGTTCACGAAGTCGACGTGGCGCCCGGCGATGAGCGAGTGGGTCGTGTCATGGTCGAGAAACACGTTCTGAAACACGCCCTCGGGGATGCCGACCGAGTGGAAGGCGCGGGCCATGCGCTCGCCCACCAGAAGCGTCTGCGTCGCGTGTTTCAGCATGACCGTGTTGCCGGCGATCAGGGCGGGCGCCACGGTGTTGATGGCCGTCATCCACGGGTAGTTCCAGGGCGCCACGACAAAGACGAGGCCCCAAGGCAGGCGGCGGATATAGCGCCGCGCAGTGGCATCGTCTCCGACCTCGATATCGGCGAGAGTCTCTTCGGCTATGTCGGCCATATGATTGCCGCGTTCGGAGAAGCCGCGGAATTCGCCGCCGTAGCGCACGGGCCGGCCCATCATGCGGGCAAGCTCGGGCACGATCTCGTCGTTCATCGCGCCGACCGCCTCGATGCCGGCGAGGACAAGGTCGGCGCGTTCGCGGATCGACCGCGCGCCCCAGTCGACCTGCGCGGTGCACGCGCGTGCGGCGGCTTCGGCGCACGCCTCAAGCGAAAGCGTCTCTCGCTCTGCGAAGATCGATCCGTCGATCGGCGAAATGCACTTCAGTTTGGTCATGGTCAGGCCCCCTCAAACCCGCGAATGAGTTCCCAATCGGTCACCGCGCGGTCGAACTCTTCCTGCTCCCATTCACCACACCGGACGTAATGATCAACGACCTCGTCGCCGAAGGCCGCACGTAGCATCGCCGAGTTGCGCAAGGTCCCGATCGCGTCCCGCAGGCTGCGCGGGATCTCGGCCACGCCGTCGCCCGCATAGGCGTCCCCCTTGTGGGGCGGGTCGAGCGCAAGCTCCTCTTCGATACCGCGGATACCGGCCGCGAGCAGGGCGGCCTGGGCAAGGTAGGGGTTCATGTCAGAGCCGCCGATCCGGCATTCGATGCGCACGCCCGTCGTGCCCTCGCCGCAGAGCCGGAAGGCCGCGGTGCGGTTGTCCACCGACCAGACGGCCTTGGTGGGCGCGAAGGTGCCAGGCGCAAAGCGCTTGTAGCTGTTGACGTACGGCGCAAGGAAGAACGTGTAGTCCCGCACGTAGGCCAGAAGCCCTGCCGTGAAATGGCGCATGACGTCGGACATGCCGTGCGTCGCGCCTTCGTCGAAGAACGCTGGCGCCCCGTCCCGCCAGAGCGAAAGGTGGACGTGACTGGACGAGCCGACCTTGTCCGCCGCCCATTTCGGCAGGAACGTGGCCGAGCAGTCGTTCATCCACGCGATCTCTTTCGTCGCGTGCTTGGCGATGGTGTGGTGGTCGGCACAGTCGAGCGCAGGCCCATAGCGGATATTCAGCTCCTGCTGGCCCGTCTCGGCCTCGCCCTTCGTGCCTTCGACGGGGATCCCTGCCGCGAAAAGGTGGTTGCGCAGGGGGCGCATCACGCCTTCTTCCTTGGTCGTCTGGAACAGGTTGTAGTCCTCGTTGAACCCGTTGAAGGGCACAAGGTCCCTGTACTTGCGCTTCTGAAGCTCGCGATAATCGCCCTGGAACAGGAAGAACTCGATCTCGGTCGCCATCGACGCCTCGAACCCGAGTTCGGCCAGCCGCGCCACCTGGCGCTTCAGCATTTCGCGCGGCGCATGGGCGACCGGCGCGTGGGTGTCGTGGTCGATCACGTCGCAAAGGACCAGCACCGTCGCGTCGAGCCAGGGCAAGGTGCGCAGGGTCGTCAGGTCGGGCTTCATCACATAGTCGCCGTAGCCCGTCTGCCAGCTGCTCGAGCCATAGCCCTCGGGCGTTGCCATCAGGAGGTCGGTGGCCAGCAGATAGTTGCAGCAGTGCGTTTCCTCGTGAGCATGGTCGAGGAAGTTCGACACGTGGAGCCGCTTGCCCATCAGCCGCCCCTGCATGTCCACGATCGCCGCGAGAACCGTGTCGATCTCGCCGGTGGCGGCCTTCTGCTTCAGGGCGTCGAATGTGAGGTTTCCGGGCATGTGCAGGCTTTCCTTGGTCGTCGAAGAAGCGGGCGGCCCCGTAAGGGACCGCCCCGGGGGTCGCGGCTCAGAACGTGTAGGGCGGGCCCGCCTGATTGATGGTTTCGTTGTAGTCGCGGAAGATCGACACGACCTTCTGGTGGACATCGCCTTCCTCGGCGACCTCGTTCCAGAACTCCTTGGCGGCGTCTTCAACCTGCGCCCATTCCTCGGCCGGCACGGTGCGCAGTTCGAGCTTGTCGCCATTGGCACGCAAGGCCGCCTCGCCGCCCCAATACCACTGGTTGCGGTAGGTGTGGCCCGCCTCGATCCCTGCCATGACGAGTTGCTTGAGGTGATCGGGCAGCTCTTCCCAGCGTTCTTGATTCACGAAGAACGACCCGATCCAGGCGCCCGAGATGTTGTTGGTCAGGAAGTAGTCGGTCACGTCCGCCCAGCCGACGGTGTAATCCTCGGTGATGCCGGACCAGGCCATGTCGTCAAGCTCGCCGGTCTGCACGGCGACCTCGGCATCCTCGTAGGGGATGTTCACCGGCACCACGCCAAAGCGCGACAGGAAGCGGCCGGCGGTCGGGAACGTATACAGGCGCAGGCCCTCGAGGTCGCCGACGCTGGTGATCTCTTTCGTGGTGTTGAAGTTGCAGGGGTCCTGGCCCGCGGCCGAGAGCCACTTCACGCCGACCTTGGAGTATTCCTTGTCCCAGATCTCGGCCAGGCCGTACTGGTTGAAGAGCACCGGCACGTCGAGGATGTGCTTCGTGGCGAAGGGGAAGTAGCCGCCGAACATGCGCAGCGGCGTGGGCGAGGCCATCGAGTCGTCGTCGGAATGCACGCCGTCGATGGTGCCGCGCTGAAGCGCCTGGAACAGTTCGCCCGTGGGGACGATCTGGTCGGCGTAATATAGTTCGATCTCCATCTCACCATTCGAAGCGGCGTTGATGTAGTCGATGATGGGCTTCGTCACCTGCTCACCCAGCGTCGCCCCGGCGTAGGTCTGGAAGCGCCAGCGGATCGGCTCCTGCGCGCGGGCGATCGAGGGCGCGGCCAGTGCTGCTGGTGCGGCAAGCGCCGCGCCGTGGAGGAACTTGCGTCTTGTGGTCATTTCTCTTGGTCTCCTCTGTTGATGGAAGGCCGGTTTGCCCGGCTCGATTGGGCCTTCAGAGGCCGTAGACGGTGTTCGGCAGCCACAGCGCGATCTGCGGGAAGATCATCACCATCGCGAGTGCCGCGATCATGACGAAGACAAAGGGCACGATGGAGCGGTAGATGTCGCGCAAGCCGATCTCGGGTGGGGCCATGGCCCGCATCAGGAACAGGTTGTAGCCAAAGGGTGGCGTCATGTACGCGATCTGACAGGTGATCGTGTAGAGCACGCCGTACCACACGAGGTCGAAGCCCAGGTCGCCCACCAGCGGCACGTAGAGCGGCGCGACGATGACCAGCATGGCCGTGTCGTCGAGGAACGTGCCCATCACCAGGAAGCTCAGCTGCATCAGGATCAGGATCACCCACGGGTCGAGGCCGAGCTGCTCTGTGAAGAGGTTCTCGATCGCGCGGACGGCCCCCAGCCCGTCGAAGACGGCGCCGAATGCGAGGGCGGCGGTGATGATCCACATGAACATGCAGGTGATGCCAAGGGTCTGGCGGATCGTCGTCTCGAACACGGCCCGCGTCATCCGGCCCTTCAGCACCGCTGCGACGAAGGCGGCGATTGCGCCGATGGCCGAGCTTTCGACCAGACTCGTCCACCCGTTGACGAAAGGCACCATCATCACGGCGAAGATCGCGATGGGCAGCAGGCCGGCCCAGAGCAGCCGCATCTTATCGGCGCGGGTGATCCCGGCACGCTCGTCATCGGTCAGCGTCGGCCCCAGCGCCGGATTGATCCGGCAGCGAACCCAGATATAGATGATGAACATCACCGCCATCATCAGCCCCGGTATCGCGCCCGCCAGCCAGAGCTGGCCCACGGGCTGCCGCGCGATCATCGCATAAAGAACCAGCACCACCGACGGCGGCACGAGTATGCCTAGCGACGATCCCGCCTGAATCACCCCCGTGACCATCAGCTTGTCGTAGTTCCGCTTCAGAAGTTCCGGCAGCGCGATGGTCGCGCCGATCGCCATCCCGGCAACCGATAGCCCGTTCATGGCCGAGATCAGGACCATCAATCCAATCGTCCCCATCGCGAGGCCGCCCGGCATCCCGCCCGTCCAGACGTGGAACATCCGGTAGAGGTCGTCGGCGATCTTCGATTCCGACAGCACATAGCCCATGAAGATGAACATCGGCAGCGTCAGCAGGGGATACCACCGCATCACCTTGATGATCGCCGAGAAGCCCAGGTCGTAGCCGCCGCGGTCTCCCCAGAGCAGTACGGCCGCGATCACAGCGACGAAGCCGATGGCGCCGAAGACGCGCTGTCCGGTGAACAGCATCACCATCATGGTCGAGAACATCAGGACGGCGATCAGCTCATAGGGCATCGCCCTGCTCCTCGTTCTGGTGGCGCAGGGGGTGGCCGGTGCGCAGGAACAGGATGTCCTTCGCGAGTTCGCTGAGCGCCTGGAGGAGCATCAGGAAGATGCCCAGGCAGATCGTCACCTTGATCGGCCAGAGATAGGGCCTCCACGCCGATGAACTGCGCTCGCCTCCGTACTGGAAAGAGTACCGGGTGCTGTCGATCCCGCCCCAGAGCAGGATGCCCAGGTAGACAATCAGGATGAAGACCGTCGCGGCATCCAGCATCGCCTTCCGCCGGGGCTTCAGTGCACCATAGATCAGGTCCATGCGCACATGCGATCCCATCTGCACCGCGTAGGGGCCGCCCAGCACGAAATACGCGACCATCACGAATTGTGCCATCTCGAGTGTCCAGAGCGATGGATTGAAGAACACCTTAGAGATGGTCGACCACATCAGGACGCCCATCAGCGCAAAGATCCCGAACATCACCACGCGGCCAAGGCCGTAGTTCATGCGGTCGACCACCGCGACATAGGCTCGCAACAGCTTCATTCCGCCGCACCCCGTGCTGCATCCAGCTTCGAAAGCGCGGTCCGGAGCGTGTTGGCCAGGTGCTGGGCCATCCTGTAGCCCGCGTCGTCGTCGGCGATCAGGTCGTTGCGGATTTCGATCATCACGGCCGGGCGCCTTGCGGCGTGGCGGGCCAGCGTGTGGGTGACGCCGTCGGCGGCCGAGTAGGGCGCGTTCAACTCTGTTCGCCAGGTGCCACGCGCCTGCTCGGCGGCGAGGGCTGCCTCTGCCAGTTCGGGGTCGGTGTCGTGCAGGAACCCGATCTCGACGTTTCGCGGCGCACCCAGATAGACGGGCGTGAAGCTGTGGACGGTCACCAACGCAATCGGCCGGCCCGCCCTTTCTTCCTGCTGGCTACAGGTCTCGGCCAGCGCCGCGTGGAAGGGCTCGTGCACCCGCGTGAAACGATCCATTCGGGCCGCATCGTGCAGGGAAAGATTGCCTGGAATGTCGAAGATCTCGCTGCGTTCCGGGATGGCGTCCGGCGCCGAGGGAGGACGATTGCAGTCATATACCAGCCGCGAGATCGCGGATTCCACCACCGGCGCATCGAGAAGCGTGCCAAGGCAGCGCGCCACATGGGCCGCGCCGATGTCCCACGCTGCGTGAGAGTTCAGCGCCACCTCGTCGAGGCCAAGGGCTGTCAGTTCTGCAGGGATGTGGCGCGCGGCGTGCTCGCAGGCGATGACCAGGGGGGCCGAGCGGTCAGTGCCGCTGACACGCACCGCTGTCCAGTCGTCCGCTTCCATCCCCGCACCCCCGTCATCGTCCCTTTGTAATCATCACTACATCGCTTCTTGGTGTGTCAACATTTTTTCTGTAAGCTTCTCTACACCGTCCAGGAGGATGTAGTGAAAGGAACCACGCGTGAGCAACCGCCCCCTTGTCCGCGATCTTCTGAAGGAGAAGGAGGCCGACCTGACCGCGGCCGAGCGCAAGCTGACGGCCGTGCTGATCGACAACTCGATGGTCGCGGGGCTTCAGTCCATCACGCGTCTTGCGGATAGCGCGCAGGTGTCGACGCCCACGGTCATCCGGCTGGCGCGCAAGCTGGGTTTCGACGGGTTCGGCGATTTGCAGGACGCGATCCGCGACGACATCGCCGCGCGGATCAAGCAGCCGCTGGCGAAGCTAGATCCCAAACAGAACGACGCGCCGCGCGACCACATCGTCTCGCGCTTTGTGCCGGGGGCGATGGGCAACATCAGCCGGACGCTCGACCGGCTCGACCTCGCGGATTTCGACCGCGCCGCGGCGATTCTGTCCGACCCCGAGCGCGAGCTGCATTTCATGGGCGGCCGGATCACGCGGTCGAACGCGCATTACTTCTTCAACCACATGCAGATCATCCGGCCGCGGGTGTTCCTGATGGACAGCTCGTCCAGCGTCTGGCCGCAGTCGCTGCTCGACATGGGGGCGCGGTCCGTCCTCGTGATCTTCGACATCCGGCGCTACGAGAAGGAGCTGGAGAAGCTCGCGGGCCTCGCCGTCGCGCAGGGGGTCACCATCCTGCTCTTCACCGACATCTGGGGCTCGCCGATCGAGCGGCACGCGACCGTCTGCTTCCGCGCAGCTGTCGAGGTGCCGTCAAGCTGGGACTCCACACTTGCGATCAACCTGTTGGTCGAGGCGCTAATCGCCGACGCTCAAAGCCGGCTCACGGACTCGAGCGCCGACCGCATCTCGGCACTCGAAAAGATGATCGGCGAGTCGCGGATCTTCCGCGGTATTTGAGTCGAGCCGCACGTTCCCGCAAGCGCTCGGGCTGCCTCAGGAGCGACGCGAAACGTCCTCTACAGGCGAAAGTGCGAGTTTCCATCAGTGTCGAACCACTGGCGTCCGCGGCCCCGCCGCTCGGAGCACGCACGCAGCGGGTGCGGCGGGTTCCAAATCCCGGGCCTGTTCGTTGCGTCGAGCAGCTTAGGGATCATGATATGAGCAACGGTCGGCTGAACCTACGGAAACGGCGCGGCTGGCTGCGGCGCGTGAGCGGCGAACCTGGCGCGCGACACAACGGTGCCGCTTGCGTCCACCGTCAGGCGCAGGGCGCGGCCGCCGTGGTAGAAGGTCAAGCGCCACCGTCCGGCATCCTCTGCGACGCCGGTCTCGCAGCGACTGGTGATCTCGCCGGCCCGCAGGCGTTCGGGGACGGTTGCGGCATCCAGATCGAAAGCGTCCCCGATCAATTTCGCATCCACGACGAAACCTTCGGACGAGACTGAAACTTCGGCCATATCGTGCTCCTGTCTGCTGTCATGCCGCATCCTGCGGCTCAAGCGGCGTCCGACGCCGGTGCGGGAAGTGCGATGTCGGCCAGGGTCGCTCTGTCGAGATCGGCCAGAAATGCGGCTTCTGCGGCGCGCAACCGCCCCTTCAACCGACAGCGTCCAGCGATGGTGCAGTCGCCGCCTGGGGCGAAGCATTGCACGAGTGCGCTCTCCTGCTCCAGAACGCGTACGACTTCGCCCAACCGGATCGTTTCGGGCGCACGGGCCAGCATTGCCCCGCCGCCGCCGCCGCGGCGTGTCGCGACGATGCCGCTCCGCGCGAGCCGCTGCATGATCTTGGCGAGGTGATTGCGCGAAAGGTCGAATTCCTGCGCCAGCTCGGTGGTGGAGAACGGGCGGTCGGGGGCGCTCGCCATCCTCATCAGCGCGCGCAATCCGAAATCCGTGAATGCCGTCAGGCGCATGTCGCTTTCCAACCGCGATGAATAGGTATATCCGATACCTATTGCTATGCCTGCGCTCGCGCAACATCGATCTGACGAGGCCCTTCATGAGCCAAGCTGCCACGACGCCCCCGCTCTCGGCCCGCCCTGCCGTTACGGCTGAACTGATGGACCGCACGGGGTTGAACGAAGCTCTGCTGACCGAGCTGGTTCACCGCTTCTATGGCAGGGTTCGCGCCGATGCGGTTCTTGGTCCGATCTTTGCCGCCCGCATCGACGACTGGGAGCCGCACCTGGAGCGGATGGTCGCGTTCTGGTCGTCGGTCGCCCTCATGACCGGACGCTACCACGGTGCGCCGGTGCCGAAGCATGCAAGCCTGCCGGTGACCTGGAGCGATTTCGAACGCTGGTTAAAGCTGTTCCGGGAGACCGCGCACGAGGTCTGCAGCCCCGACGGAGCCGCCCACGTGATCGAGCGGGCCGAGCGTATCGCGCGTTCGCTGTTCATGGCGGTGCAGGACGCAGAACAAGCCGTTCCGGGCGCTGTTCCGAACCTTCGCTGACCTGCCGGCTGCGTGACCGACGGGCGTGGCGCGCTATTCATGTCCCTGAACCAAGGGGCTGAACGTGATGACGCAGATCGATGAGAAGCTGGAGCCGATCCTGAACGAGGTGCTGCGCCGCAACGCCGGCGAAGAGGAATTCCACCAGGCCGTGCGCGAGGTGATGGAGAGTCTTGGCCCGGTCGTTGCCAAGAATCCCGTCTATGCCGAGGATGCGCTGATCGAGCGGCTGTGCGAGCCCGAACGCCAGATCATCTTTCGGGTGCCCTGGGTCGACGATCAGAACCAGGTGCAGATCAACCGCGGTTTCCGCGTGCAGTTCAATTCGGCACTTGGCCCCTACAAGGGAGGTCTTCGGTTTCATCCATCGGTCAACCTGGGGATCGTGAAGTTCCTTGGCTTTGAGCAGATCTTCAAGAACGCCCTGACGGGGCTGCCGATCGGCGGCGGCAAGGGAGGCGCGGATTTCGATCCGCATGGCCGTTCGGACCACGAGATCATGCGCTTCTGCCAGTCCTATATGACAGAGCTGCACCGCCACCTCGGGCACGACACGGACGTGCCGGCGGGCGATATCGGCGTCGGCGAGCGTGAGATCGGCTACATGTTTGGCCAATACAAGCGCCTAACCAACCGATACGACGCGGGTGTCATGACCGGTAAAAGTCTTCCTTTCGGCGGTTCGTGTGCACGGACCGAGGCGACTGGCTATGGGGCTGCATATTTCGTCCAGCGCATGCTGGAAACGCAGGGCTCGGGGTTCGATGGCAAGCGAGTGATCATCTCCGGCTCGGGCAATGTCGCGATCCACGCGATGGAGAAGGTGATCGCGTTTGGCGGCACCGTCGTCGCGTGCTCGGACTCAGGGGGCTGCGTGGTCGACGAAGACGGCATCGACCTCGACCTCGTGAAGGAGATCAAGTTGGGACGGCGAGGGCGGATCTGGGAATACGCCGATCGCAAGGGCGGAGATACGCGTTATGCGCAGGATGGCTCGATCTGGGAGGTTGAGTGTGACATCGCAATGCCCTCGGCCACGCAGAACGAGCTGTCGGGAAAGGACGCGCGTGCCTTGGTGAAGAACGGCGTCGAGGCAGTGGGCGAAGGTGCCAATATGCCCTGCACACCGGAAGCGGTGGAGGTGTTCCAGGAGGCGGACGTCCTTTTCGCACCGGGCAAGGCCGTGAATGCCGGCGGCGTGGCGACCTCCGCTCTCGAGATGCAGCAAAACGCGTCTCGTGACAGCTGGACGTTTCAGCAAACCGACGAGCGGCTCGCCCAGATCATGTGCAACATCCACGACCTTTGCGCCGAAACCGCCGAAGAGTACGGTGCACCGTCCAACTACGCGCTTGGTGCCAACATCGCGGGCTTCGTCAGGGTTGCCGAGGCGATGCGGCTTCTGGGCGTCGTCTGAATGGATCGCAGCGAGGATAGCTGGTCCGTGCAACGGGGAGCAAGGTGAAGCCCGTCCCCCCGAAGGAGCGGGCGTTGATCCGCCTGTTGTGGAACACGGCCGGTTTTGCCGCGCTCGCGCTGGCGGGACTGGGGGTCATCCTGCCGCTCTTGCCGACGACGCCGCTGGTGCTTCTGGCCGCCTTCGCCTTTGGACGGGGCTCGACGCAGTTCCGTGACAGGATCGTGGCGCACCGGGTGTTCGGGCCGCCGCTCCGCGACTGGAAAGCGCGTGGCGCGATTTCGCGGCGGGCGAAGGTGGCAGCCTGCAGCGTCATGGCGCTGACTTTCATCGCCAGCGTTGTTCTGGGGGTGAAGCCAGTGGTCCTGGTGGTGCAGGCGCTGTGCCTCGGGGGGGCCGCGGGCTTCATCCTCACGCGGTCGAGTTGAGGCCTTCGCAAGAAGGCCCATACGCAATCCGGCCGCCCCGGGGCGACCGGCCTCTTGCTTCTGAATTTGGCCTCAACGTGCGTCGGCCGTTTCCAGCGTCCTCTGAGCGGGGCCGAATATCTCAGGCTGTTCGGCACCCTCGACGTGCAGGATGCCTGCCAGACCACGCTCGACCCGGCTGAGCACGTGGTCGACCAGGACGTAGTTCCCAGGCACCTCGAGCGTCAGGTCCACCGCCGTCGCGCCACCCGGCGCCACAGTCACGGTCTGGGCATCTGTCACGACCTCGCTGTTCAGGCTGCCGAGCGGATAGACCGCGTCGAAGATCTCTCCGATCACGTGGAAGGAAGAGGTTTTGTTGGGGCCGCCCACCCCGAAGTAGATGCGCACCGTCTCGCCGACCTCGGCGTTCAAGGTCTTGTCCTTCAGGCCGTAGGCGGCACCGTTGAAGACGTAGTATTCGGGCGTTTCGTTCAGCAGCTTGTCATAGTCGGTGCTGTGTTCCCCTTGGGTGCCGAATGCCTGCTCGGTGTAGATCTCTCCCTGCATCACGTAGAACTCGCGGTCGACCGGCGGCAGCCCGCCTTCGGGTTCCACCAGGATCATCCCGTACATGCCGCTCTGGATGTGGTCCGCGACCATCGGCGTGGCGCAGTGATAGACATAGAGGCCGGGCTTCAGCGCCTTGAAGGTGAAGGCGTTGCTTTCGCCGGGTTGCGTCATCGTCATCTCGCCGCCGCCACCGGGGCCGGTCACCGCGTGCAGGTCGATATTGTGCGGGAACCAGCTGTTCTCGTCGTTGCTCAGGTTGACCTCAACGGTGTCGCCGACGCGAACGCGGATCAGCGGGCCGGGGACCTTCTCGTTGTAGGTCCAGTAGCGATAGGTTGCACCGTCGGCGAGTTGTCCCGTGACTTCGACCGTCTCGATATTCACCACCACGTGCTCGGGGCCACGGGCGGCCAGCGGCCGCGGGAGGTCGTCGGGCGCGCGGACGATGTCGGCGACAGGCTCTGCCGTCGGGGCCACGTCAGCGGCCGTGTCGGCCAGCGCGGCTCCGGCAATTGTCGCCAGGACCATCGCGCTTGCTGTCATCAGGAGGCGTTGGCCTTTCATCGCCTTATCCTTTCCTCGCTTGGCGAGACCGCCTTGGTCTCGCGCTGATCCCGTTCTGGCAGGAACGGACTCGTCCTTCTTTGCTGCGGGGCAAGTAACGGTTCGGTTTGGCGGTTTATGCGGTCAGCACATCCAAAGAGGAGAGAGCGATGGACCGACGAACCAACATGCAGATCCTGGCCGCGAACGAGCTTTTCGCCGGGGCAGGGGCCGAGGCAATTGCAGCCGCCTATGACGCATCCGTCGGCGAGACGTTCGCAGCGGGCGAAACGCTGTTCGATCAAGGCGCGCCGGCCACCAAGCTGTTCGCCGTATTCGGCGGAAGGGTGCGGCTGACCCAGTGCACCGAGGACGGCCAGCAGGTCCTGATCCGCTACGTGGGCGCGGGCGAGCTTGCCGGTTTTCCCGTGCTGGCCGACTCGCCCCAGTACCTGCTGACGGCGATGGCGGTGCATTCCGTTCGCGCCGCCCATTGGGACGGGCCAGTCATCCGCAACCAGATCCGAGCGAACCCGGTGCTGGCGGGCAATGCCCTTTCGGTGCTCGGCCGGCGCTACGAGCAGCTGCAGACCCGCCTGCGGGAGTTGTCCACCGAGAATGTAGAGCACCGACTGGCGCACACCCTCGTCCTTCTGATCGAAGAGGCGGGGGAACGTGTGCCCGAGGGGCTGAAGGTTGGCTTTCCGATCTCGCGGCAGGACCTGGCCGAGATGGCCGGCACCTGTCTGCATACGGTGAGCCGCACCCTGACCGGGTGGGAAGCACAGGGTCTTGTGGGGCGTGGGCGGCAGCGCGTTCTGGTCCGCGATCTGGAAGGACTGCGAGCGCTTGCGGAAAGCTGACTAGCGCAACCGCGCGAGGCGGCGGAGCGATTGATCGGCCAAGGCCTGCGCCTCGGAAACGACATCCTCGCGCCCAGACCACTCTGCCGCGTATAGATAGACCTCCACGGCAATCTCGAGCTGCGCGATTGCGAGCGAGCGCAGCTCCTGAGGATCATCCGGAAGCGCCACGGGTTCGGCCTGCGCGTCCTCGGCGCCGCCCAGAGCCTTGGCGCTCTCGTGCTCTTCACGCGCGATCGCTGCGATGCGTTCCGCGTGTTCGTCACCAGCGGCGCGGAGCGCTTCGGCGATCCGTCCGTGCAGATCTGCCAGGTCGGCTTCACGGCGTGCAGCCTCGGCCCGTAGTTCGGGAAGGGAGGCGATGCGCAGCCGCTCCAACGCGGGATCAGAGCTCGATTGATATGCGCGGCGACGCTCTGACCGAAGCGCCTTCACGTGGTCCATCTCTTCCAGCGCAAGGCGTTCCGCCTCTTCCTTCACCGCAGGGTTCGTGGCGTGGGCGCTCATGTAGGACCAGAAGGCAAAGGCGCGCTCCTCGTTGCGAACAGCCAGTGCAAAGGCGCGGTAGGGCGTGACGAGACGCAGGTCGCGCAGGCCTTCGTCACGGAAGACCTCGGGCAGGTCTGAAGGCGCAGGATCGATTTCGCCCGCATGACCGCGCTGCAGTGCCTCGACGCGCTTGAACGCCTCCCGCGCATTCTCGTTCCCGAATTCTGCCATCCGGGCGCCGAGGTCGCTGTAGAGAGCGACCGCCTGGCTTGCCATGCCGCTGGCCAGTGCGTGGAGATCGGGCACAGTCCTGACAGTGCTCATCGGTTCCGCGTGCAACCGGCTCATCTGCTCACTCCCTTTGCAATCGGCAAAGTCGCGTTTTGAGGCGAGTCTCACAACCCCAAACTCTGTAACGGCGCCTCGTCAAGAAAGTCGCTGATTATTGAGGAAGATCAAAGAGCAGCCTGAAGCGTCACGATAGGTGCAGTCGGGCTTGGCTCGGTGCCTCGCAGCCAAACGGCTTGGAAGTTGAGGTACGGGATGATCGGTTCGCGACACGGAGTTGCCCACATAATAGGCTTGCGCCTGGTGCTGGGCCTCGTCGTCGCCGGTCTCGCCTCGATGATGACGCCTGCGTCCGCGGCGGATAGACTTCCCGAATTCCTCGACCAGATCGACCCCGCCACCGTGGTTCCGGGGGCCGACCGCTTCGGCGACGCGGCGGGCAGCCCGCCGGTCGTCCCGGCGCTTGCCGGGGACGAGGTGCTGGGCTTCGTCTTCCTGAACTCCGACTTTGCGGACGCGACCGGGTACTCGGGCAAGCCGATCAACATTGCCGCCGGGATCGACCCCGAGGGGCGCATCACCGGTCTTCAGCTGCTGGAGCATCACGAGCCGATCGTGCTGATCGGGATCCCCGAAGAGCGGGTCGTGGACGCCATCTCGTCGCTTGTCGGCACCGACGTGGTGGCGGTGGCCGAGGGGCGGCAGCCGCTCCCGCAGGTCGATATCGTCAGCGGCGCGACAGTCACGGTGTTGGTCATGGGCGACAGCGTGCTGCGGGCCGGGATCTCGGTCGTGCGGCAGGGACGATTGGCCGAGGCGCAGCCCGATGCGGCGGCCGCGCCCGTTGTGCAGGCGGAACGCACCCTCGACATGGAGCAGAGCGAGATCCGGGACTGGCAGACGCTGGTGGGAGACGGCTCCGTTCGGCGCCTGTCGCTGAGCGTGGGCGACGTGAACGAGGCGTTCGAGCGCAGCGGGAACGAGGAAGCGATCGCGCGGCCCGAACGTGGCGAGCCCGACGAACCCTTCATCGACCTGTATACCGCGCTCGCGACCATCCCGACCGTCGGCCGCTCGCTGCTGGGCGAGGCCGCCTACCAGCAGATGATGGACAGCCTTGAGCCGGGCGAACATGCGATCGTGGTGATGGGCGAGGGGCGCTATTCCTTCAAGGGCTCGGGCTATGTCCGGGGCGGCATCTTCGACCGGATCGAACTGATCCAGGACGTCGACACGCTGCGCTTCCGTGACCGCGATCACACTCGCCTCGGCGACGTCGCGGCCGAAGGCGCGCCGGAATTCCCAGAGGTCAGCCTCTTCCGCATCCCGGCTGACTACGGATTCGAGCCGACCGAGCCCTGGACGCTGCAGCTTCTCGTGCAGCGGGCGACCGGGCCTCTCGACAAGGCGTTCACGACCTTCGGCGTCACCTACGCTCCGCCGGAGCAGTATATCGCAACGACCCCCGCGGCCGAGCCCGACGTGCCCGCGGCGCCTGTCGCGGATGGCCCGCAGCAGGGCGAGGCCGAGGCGCTGACCGGGGAACTGGGCGAGCCGCTCTGGGTGCGGATGTGGCGCGCGAATACGGGCAAGATATCGATCGCCCTGGCCGCGATCGGAGTGCTTACCGCGATCTTCTTCTTTCAGGACGCTCTGGTGAAGCGCTACCGGCTCTTTGTCTGGGTCCGGCGCGGGTTCCTCGCCTTCACGCTGGTCTGGATCGGCTGGATCGCAAATGCGCAGCTGTCGGTCGTCAACGTGCTGACTTTCGCCAATTCGCTGCTCACCGGGTTCAGCTGGACCTATTTCCTGTCCGCGCCGCTGATCTTCATCTTCTGGGTGTCGGTCGCTGGCGGGATCTTGTTCTGGGGCAGGGGTCCGTTTTGTGGATGGCTCTGCCCGTTCGGCGCGCTGCAAGAGCTGCTGAACAATGCTGCCCGCGCACTGAAGATCCCGCAGATCAATGTGCCTTGGGGCCTGAACGAGCGTCTCTGGCCGATCAAGTACATCATCTTCCTCGGGCTCTTCGGCCTGTCGCTCTATTCCGTCGCGATGGCCGAGGTCGGGGCCGAGGTCGAACCGTTCAAGACGGCCATCACGCTGAAGTTCTGGCGCGCCTGGCCCTTCGTGCTCTACGCGCTGCTGCTTCTGGGGATGGGGCTGTTCATCGAGCGGTTCTTCTGTCGCTACCTCTGCCCGCTGGGGGCCGCGCTGGCGATCCCGTCCCGCCTCGCGATGTTCTTCCCGTGGCTCAAGCGGCACAAGGAGTGCGGCTCGCCCTGCCAGCGCTGTGCCAAGGAATGCCCGGTGCAGTGCATCCACCCGGACGGGCACATCAACCCGAACGAGTGCATCTGGTGCATGCATTGCCAGGACCTTTTCTGGGACGAGCATCGCTGCCCGTCGATGATCCAGAAGCGCCTGCGCCGCGAGAAGGACCAGCGCCGCTCGGGAAGCACACCGCCCCAACTCAAGCCCTCTGCGGCCCGCACTGCGGTGACGCAGGGACACCCCAACACCACAAAACCAGCCTAGGTAAGGAGACCACCATGGCCGACAACGAACACCGGGGACCGAACCGCCGCCAGCTTCTTGGCACTTCGGCCGCGATCGCAGGCTTTGCCGGCGCAGCGGGCGTCGGCGCCTTCAGCGGCATGGCCGCAGGCCCGGCGCGCGCGCAAGGCAGCGCCTCTGGCCGCGCCGAAATCGCGCCGGGGGAACTGGACGAATACTACGTCTTCGTCTCTGGCGGACAGTCGGGCGAGGTTCGCATCGCGGGCCTGCCCTCGATGCGCGAGCTGATGCGCATTCCCGTCTTCAACCGCGACAGCGCCACCGGCTGGGGCCAGACCAACGAAAGCCTCAAGGTCCTGACCGAGGGCCTGCTGCCCGAGACCAAGGAGTTTCTCGCGGCGCGTGGCCTCCAAACCTACCACAACGGCGACACGCACCATCCGCACATGTCGTTCACCGATGGCACCTATGACGGGCGCTACGTCTTCATCAACGACAAGGCCAACACCCGCGTCGCGCGGATCCGCTGCGACGTGATGAAGACCGACAAGATCATCGAGCTGCCCAACCAGCACACCGTCCACGGGCTGCGGGTGCAGAAGTATCCGCGCACCGGTTACGTCTTCGCCAATGGCGAGGACCGCGTCCCGCTGACCAATGACGGCTCGCAACTCGAGCCCGACAGCTACCAGTGCGTCTTCAGCGCCATCGACGGCGACGAGATGAAGGTCGCCTGGCAGGTGCTGGTCGACGGCAACCTCGACAACGTCGACGCCGACTACCAGGGCAAGTACGCCTTCGCGACGTGCTACAACTCGGAAGAGGGCCTGACGCTTCCCGACATGATGTCGTCCGAGCAGGACTGGATCGTGATCTTCGACCTTGCCCGGATCGAACAGGCGGTCGCCAACGGCGAAGCCAAGATGATCAACGGCGCGCCGGTTCTCGATGGCAAGCACGGGTCTCGCTATACGCGCTACGTGCCGGTGTCGAACAGCCCGCACGGCATCAACACCGCGCCCGACGGCGTCCACGTTGTCGTCAACGGCAAGCTGTCGCCCACCTGCACCGTATTCGACGTGACCAAGTTCGACGCGCTCTTCAACGACGAGATCGAGCCGCGCGACACGGTCGTCGCCGAGCCGCAGCTGGGCCTCGGTCCGCTCCACACCGCCTATGACGGGCGAGGAAACGCCTATACGACGCTGTTCATCGACAGTCAGGTCGTGAAGTGGAACATCGAGGACGCCAAGCGTCTCTATGCCGGCGAGGATGTCGACCCGATCATCCAGAAGCTCGACGTGCAGTACCAGCCGGGTCACAACCACTCGTCCATGGGCCAGACCAAGGAGGCCGACGGGCAGTGGCTGATCTCCCTGAACAAGTTCTCGAAGGACCGCTTCCTGAATGTCGGGCCGCTCAAGCCGGAGAACGACCAGCTGATCGACATCTCGGGCGACGAGATGCGGATCGTGCACGACAACCCCACCTTCGCCGAGCCGCACGACGCCACGATCATCCATCGCTCCAAGGTCAACCCGGTCCACATCTGGGACCGCAACGACCCGTTCTTTGCGGATGCGCGGCGCCAGGCCGAAGAGGACGGCATCGACCTCGAATCCGCGGCGGACGTGGTCCGCGACGGCAACAAGGTCCGCGTCTACATGTACTCGGTCGCGCCGACCTTCAGCCTGAACGACTTCACGGTGCAGGAGGGCGACGAGGTCACGGTGTTCGTCACCAACATGGACGAGGTCGAGGATGTCAGCCACGGCTTCTGCATTGTGAACTATGGCGTCAACATGGAGGTGAGCGCCCAGCAGACCGCGTCCGTGACCTTCACTGCCGACCGGGCGGGCGTCTACTGGTACTACTGCCCGTGGTTCTGCCACGCTCTCCACATGGAGATGAAGGGCCGCATGATCGTCGAGCCTCGGGCGACGTGATGCGGATGGTGCGGCATACCGTTGCCCTGGTGCTGGCGCTTTGCGCCGGCACCGCCTTTGCGGCCGAACATGCGGTCGCGCCGGGCACGCCCGTTCAACCGATCCTCGATGCCGCCGCCTCGGGCGACGTGATCCGGCTGGAGCCCGGCCGCCACGACGGCCCCCTCGCGATCGACGCCGATCTGTCGCTCATCGGAGCCGAGGGCGCGGTGGTCGAAGGCACGGACGAGGGGAGCGTCATCACGGTCTCGGCGCCGGGCGCCACGGTGCGGGGCCTGACGGTGCGCGGCTCGGGAACCGACATCGCCGAGGAAGACTCGGGCATCTTCGTCGCCCAGACCGCGACGGGCGCCGTGATCGAGGACAACCGCCTCGAGGGGAACCTCTTCGGCATCTACCTGATGGGTGCCCCCGATGCGGTGGCGCGCGGCAACACGGTCATCGGCATGACCGACCGTCCCGCGGCCGAGCTTGGCAGCGGCATCTCGGTCTGGAACGCGCCGGGTGCCGTGATCGAGGAAAACGACATCCGCTTTGGACGCGACGGCATTTTCGTCAATACCAGCAAGGACAACGTCTTTCGCAACAACCGGATGCGCGACCTGCGGTTCGCCGTCCACTACATGTATACCAACGACAGCATCGTCGAAGGCAACGTCTCGACCGGCAACGACGTGGGCTTCGCGTTGATGTTCTCGCACCGGTTGCAGGTTCACGACAACGTCTCGGACGGGGATCGCGATCACGGCTTCCTGCTGAATTACGCGAACTACTCGGACGTCAGGGGCAACAGCGTCCGTGACGGCGGCGAGAAGTGCGTCTTCATCTACAACGCCAATTTCAACGAGCTTCGCCGCAACAGCTTCGAAGGGTGCGAGATCGGCATCCACTTCACCGCCGGGTCCGAGGACAACACGATCAGCGGCAACGCCTTCGTCGGGAACCGCACGCAGGTGAAGTATGTCGGCACGAAGTTCGTCGACTGGTCCGCCGAGGGGCAGGGCAACTACTGGAGCGACAACGCTGCCTTCGATCTCGACGGCGACGGTATTGCAGACCAGCCCTACCGGCCGAACGACGTGATCGACCAGGTACTCTGGCGCAACCCGATGGCGAAGGTGCTGGTGACCAGCCCCGCCGTCCAGACGATCCGCTGGGCCCAATCCCAGCTGCCGGCCCTGCAGCCGGGCGGCGACAGCGCCCCGCTGATGCACCCCCTGATGGAGCCCGCAGATGGCTGATCCCACCGTCGCCCTTTCCGGCGTCACACGGCGCTTCGGGCGCCACACTGCGGTCGAGGACGTGTCCTTTTCGCTCCTTCCCGGGCAGACCGTGGCGCTCGTCGGCCACAACGGCGCGGGCAAGACCACGCTGATGAAGCTGATGCTGGGCCTGATCCGGCCGAGCGCCGGCTCGCTTGCGATCCTCGGGCAGAATCCCGGCCGTGACTTCGGTGCGCGGCGCGAGATCGGATTCCTGCCTGAGAATGTGGCCTTCAATCCGTCCCTCACTGCGCACGAGCTGCTCCGATTCTACGCGCGCCTGAAAAGCGTCCGGGGCGACCTGCGCGAGGTGCTCGCCAAGGTCGGGCTCGAGGACGCTGCCGACCGCCGGGTCGGCACCTATTCCAAGGGTATGCGCCAGCGGCTGGGGCTTGCGCAGGCGCTGCTTGGGAATCCGCGCCTGCTGTTCCTGGACGAGCCTACCACGGGCCTCGACCCGTCGCTCCGGCTCAGTTTTTACGAGACGGTGCAGACGCTTCGCGGCCGCGGTGCGACGGTCCTGCTGTCGTCCCACGCGCTTGGCGAGCTCGAGCAGCGGGCCGAACGGGTGCTGATCATGCACCGGGGGCAACTGCTGGCAGACGGCACCATCGCCGAGCTGCGCCAGATCGCCGAGCTACCCGTGCGCATGCGCGTGCGTGCCGACGGCGGCTGGCCGGAGGTCGAGGCCGCTTTGCCGCCCGAGACCCACGTGGCGCGCGGGGCAGGAATCATCGACCTGACCTGCCCGGAAACCAAGAAAATGGAGGTCATCCGCCGACTGGCTGCAGCCGGATCCGCGGTCGAGGACATGGAAATCACGCCGCCGTCGCTGGATGACCTTTACGCCCACTTCCTGCGTGGAGGAGACCAATGACTGTCGCTGCCGTCGCCGCCAAGGAGATCCGGGAGGGCCTTCGCAATCGCTGGATCGTTGCGATCACCCTGCTGCTCGGTATCCTCGCGCTCGCACTGTCCTTCCTGGGAAGTGCTCCCACCGGATCGACGGGCGCAAGCCCGCTTGAGGTAATGGTCGTCAGCCTGTCCAGCCTGACCATCTTCCTCGTCCCGCTGATCGCGCTGCTGCTGTCACACGATGCGGTGGTGGGCGAGGCCGAGCGGGGAACGCTTCTGCTGCTTCTCAGCTATCCGGTCGCGCGCTGGCAGATCGTCCTGGGCAAGTTCCTGGGTCACCTCGTCATCCTCGCGGTCGCGACGACCATCGGCTACGGCGCGGCGGGACTCGCCCTCGGCGCCTTCGCCGGAGGTCTTGGGGACGGTTGGGGCGCCTTCGCCCGGATGATCGCCAACTCGATCGGGCTCGGCGCGGCGTTCCTCGCCATCGGCTACGCGGTCAGCGCACTCGCTCGCGAACGGGGTGTCGCGGCGGGCATGGCCGTTGGTCTGTGGCTGCTTTTCGCGCTGGTCTACGACATGATCCTTTTGGGCGCGTTGGTCGTGGATCAGGGGGCGGCCATCACGCCGGGGGTGCTCAACGCGCTGCTCTTGCTGAACCCGGCGGATGTTTACCGGCTGCTGAACCTCGCCGGATCGGCCGACGCCAGCATGTTCGCCGGCATGTCCGGCCTCGCCGCCGACGCAAGCCTCGACGCGCCGATCCTCGTGCTGGCCTTGGTCTGCTGGATCGCGGTGCCGCTCGCGCTCGCCAGTGCCCTCTTTTCAAGGAGACAGCTATGACCGCTCGTCTTTTTGCCGTCGTCCTGCT
>NZ_JBELKF010000176.1:0-3898 GCF_042089775.1 Palleronia sp. | reverse complement strand
TGCCCTTCTGGGCCGAGCCCAGCAGCACGCCGCGCAGGATGATCTCCTCGCCGGATTCGGCAGCCTTCTCGATCACCGCGGCCTGCTTCTCGTTGTAGCCCTTGATGACGCGCTCACCGCCGCCTTCGGACTTGATGGTCGCCGAAACGACGCCCTTCTCGTTCTTGGAGACGGAGGCGGCGTCGACGATGCCTTGCGCCGAGGTCCAGATGTCCTTGCGCTTGGTGTCCTTCTTCTCTTCGGTCTTCTCGGCCATGATCGTTGCTCCTGAGGGCTGCGCGCGCCGCGCTGTTAATGTCATCCGATTCTTACGAGAGCCTCGCGAAAAGCCAAAGCAAGGATTTTCGCATACTTATTTTTCTGGCTGTTCGGGGTGGATGCGCCGCGCTCCCATGTTTGGCCCGGGATGCGCGGCGCTGACCTGAGGCCTGCCCTCTCCTATTGGTAGCGCATATTCTCAGCCGGTGAAGGACCTCGGGCCCGGAACCCCAGTCCAGAGGGCACAAGGCTGTGGAAAACCCGGGCGCGGGTGTCGCCGCGGGCAGATCCCTTGCCGATGTTCGCGCCCGAATGTAAAGATTTCGCACAGCCCGTTCGATAGGGTTCTCGCCTTGGAGCTTCGCGATGACGGTCCCCACCCTCCAGGTCCTGAAGACCATGACGCGAAGCGAACTCCTAGCCATTCGGGTCGAGGTGGAGAGGCGTCTGCGCATCCTCCGCAACCGCGATCGCAAGGAACTGCATAAGGCAATGCGGAGGATCGAGCGCGAGCGGAGGCGCGCCGCCGAACGCGCCGCCTTGGACAAAGCTGCCGGCATCGCAGGCGTATCCGGGCCGAAAGCCTCGAAGCTTGTCCGTTCCGCGCGCCCGGGGCGCGGCGCGAGGCTGCGGGGCGACATCGAGGCCAATATCCGCGCGCATGAGACGGCTCGCCTGCGTTCCGACGCGAAGCGGGCGGCGACCTTGGCCGAGCAGGCAGGCCCGTGCTTGACCGAACTACTCGAGCCGGGGTCCGGGCGGTCCTGACGCCCCCATTCGCGACCATGAGGCCTGTTGGCGTGCGCCGCGCGCCAGCTTGCCGTTTTCGCGCATCACCCTGACACCTTACAGCACCTCCCCTCGAAGGACCGCGTACATGCCCGATCTCCGCCAGACCATCGCCGATCATCTCGCGCCCCATCATGAGGCCCTCGTGGCGTCCGAGACCTACGGGCACTTCCACAAGGCGCTGAAGAAACTGCTGCGCGACCCCTTCGAGAAGGAGACGCTCTTTGCGCTCCTCCTCGAGAAGCAGGCCGAGGGCGTCCTGAAGCCCTGCCGCAACCTCGGCGACCGGCAGAACCGCCATCTCGACGCTTGGCAGCGGCTGGTTGAGGCGGGCCCTGAAGACCTCAAGGCCTACGACGATCGCCAGCTGGCAGGCATCCTGCACGGCGCTTGGCGGGACACGCTGTTCATGACCATCCTGGACCTTCCGGAGAAGGGTCCAGATGGCAAATACCTCGGGCTCGCCTCTCCGGCCAACCCGGAAAATATCCGGGCCACGCTCGAGACCCTGCCGGACACGCTCGCAGCGGCGGTCGAAGGCGGGAACATGGACCCCGACGTCAGCGACTGCGATATCGCTTGCAGCATCACCGGCGAGCGGCTCCAGCTGGAGATGCGGGACTGGCAGCCGGTCCTGCAGCGGCTCGACATGAAGACCGGGCAGTTTGTCGAAGCCGAAGCCATCTCGGCGGGCAAGCCGCTGCGGCACATGGAGATGAACCTGCCAACGGGCGAGCTGCTGCTCGCGGACTGGTTCCGGATCCCGGGCTTCAGCGAGAGCGTCGAGGCACTGGCCGGCGATCCCGGCCGCGACATCGAACCCGATCAGGGCGCCGACGAGCACACGCGCAACCACTTCGAGCGTGCGGGCCTCGTGCATATCTCGGTGGGCAACAGCTGCCCGACCATCTACCGCGACGGCGAGATCCTGCGGCTCGGGCGGATCGACGAAGAGGCGCTCTACAACGAGGCGGGTGAACAGATCGCCGAGGAGCCGGAGCAGGCCGGGATGATCTGCACCGACCTGTGGTGGGCCACCATGGCCGACAAGCAGACCATCGCCGACATCCTGATGCGCTCGGACCAGCACGCGGACCGCGCCGCAGCCGAGGCGGCGATCGACGCCTATGTCGAGGAGAACTGGGGCGTCATCCGCATCCAGATGGAGCCGGGTCCCCTGCATGTCTACCTGCCCTCGGGCCACAACGGCTCGGAGCCGGACGGCCTCTTCGTGAAGGCGGGGCTGAAACCGATGACGGGGCTGGAGGAGCAGATCGTGCTCTCTCGCGCGCCCCTCGCGGAGCTTGACCCCGACATGGTGCTCGAGACCGGCTTCACGCAGGGCGATCCTGCGACGGCCGAACCCGCACCCGAGCCCGAGCCCGAGCCCGAGAGCGACCTCTCTCTCTGAACGACGGCCCAGGCCGCCTCCCTTCTCGAATACAGGACAACCCGCCATGCCTGATCTTCGCCAGACCATTGCCGACCGGCTCACGCCGCATCTCGACGAGCTTGCCGCGCACACGGCCTTCGAACCCTTCGCGGACCAGCTGCAGGACCTGCTCGGCGGGGACTTCCAGGGAAACACGCTCTTCGCGCTGCTCATCGAAAAGCAGGCTGCGGGTGCCCTGAAGCCCTGCCCAAACCTCGGCGATCGCGACACCCACAGCATGCGCGCCTGGAACCGGCTCGTCTCCGGTGGGCCGGAGGCGCTCCTGGCCTATGACAACCGCTCGCTTACGGACGTGCTCCAGTCTCCCTGGCACACCGTCGTCTTCGATGCGGCCTGGCAGCTTCGGGAAAAGGAGGCCAGCGAAGAAGGCAAACGCGGAAAGTCCCTCGAAAGCCTGCGCACCGGGGAGATCCGGGCGACTCTCGAAGCGCTGCCCGACACCCTTGTCGGCGCGCTCGACGGGACATGGAAGGCTTGGCGGACGGTCCACGATGTCCACTGCAACATCACCGGCGAGCGGCTGAAGGTCGACCTGCGAGACTGGGAGCCGGTGCTGATGCGCTTCGACATGGATACGCGCAACTACGTCGAGGCCGAGGCCATCGGCGCGCGCAAGCCGCTGCGGCACATGGAGATGGACCTGCCGACGGGCGAGCTCCTGATCGCGGACTGGTTCCGTATCCCGGGCTTCAACGAGGGCCTCGAGCAGCTGACCAAGCGCCGGGAGTTCAATATCAACGCCGATGATGGCGCAGACCAGCAGACGCAGGCCTATCTCGAGCGCGCGGGCTTCGTCAGCATCACCGTCGGCAACACCAGCCCCACCATCTACCGCGATGGCGAGATGATGCGGCTGGGCTGGTTCGACGAGGACAGCCTCTACGACGAGGATGGCGAGAAGACGCGCGAGGGCCCCGAGGAGATCGGGAGCACCTGCACCGACCTGTGGTGGGTCACCATGGCCGACAAGCAGGTCATCACCGACCTCCTGATGCGCTCGGAGAAATACGCAGATCGCGACGCGGCGGGTGCCGCGATCGACGCCTATGTCGAGGGCACCTACGGCGCAACGCGCCTGCAGGTCGAACCCGGCCCGCTCCATGTCTACGCGCCCTCCGGCCACGGCGCCGACGCGCAGGACGGCCGCTTCGTGAAGGCGGGGCTGCCCGAGATCGAGGGGCTCGACGACCAGATCGTGCTGTCGCGCGCGCCGCTCGAACTCGATCCAAGGATGGTGCTTGAGACCGGCTTCAAGCAGGGCGACCCGGCCCCCGCCCCGGAGCCCGAGGGCCTGACGACCTGAGCGCTGCGCATTTTCGCTCGATCGGTGGATTGTCAATCAACCGGTCGAGCGAGGATCCAGATGCCGCTGCCCCCTGACTTCTTCGAGCCCCTCCT